>PUKM01000253.1 GCA_003552325.1 Natrialbaceae archaeon
CGAGGTGATCGGCAATTCGCTCACAGCGGTCGGCGTCGTCCGCCAGCGCCAAGAGAGCAGTGACAGCGCTCCTGAATCGTTCGGACGCGGCTGTTTCGTCGGCGTCGACCGACTGGCGCAGGAACGTCGTTGCCCACTCCTCGTGGACGGTCCGATAGCCGCCGTCCTGTTGTGCGAAAATGACGCGCCCCTCGAGTCGGTCGAGGATGTCGTCGACGGCGTCGAACGCATCGGGTTCGGCAACGGCATACAACAGCACGCGTTCGAAGCCAACTCCTGCGGCGATAAGCGTGTGTGTGAGCATACAGACCCTCACTGCCAGCTCGTCGTCTCCGAACGCGTCACGAACGGACGCGACCGCGTCCTCGAGTGCCGTTGGCTCGGCTGCCAGCGGATCGGCATAGGTTGCTAACCGGTGTGTCAGCCGAAGCAGTTCGTGGGATTCCGTACCGCCGGGTGCGGATTCGTCACGGACTGCCTCCCAGAGACGCTCGGGGGAGACCTCAACGGATCGGCCGACGGTTTGTGAAAAGTGCTCGACGAGTCGTGCACAGTCGTCTTCGTCTATCGACGGCATCGGGACGACCTCGAGGTCGGGCTCGGCTACTGGTTGTTCGGTATGACCGCGACGGTCACGGTTGTGCCACTCGTGCTTTCGGGAATCGAGCAGGAAGCTCACGGTCTCGCTCTCGGCGAGTTCCTCGAGGACCTCGAAGATGGCGTCGGCATCCGAACGGACCGCG
The DNA here is from genome assembly GCA_003552325.1 of Natrialbaceae archaeon. Classification (GTDB taxonomy): domain Archaea; phylum Halobacteriota; class Halobacteria; order Halobacteriales; family Natrialbaceae; genus Natronosalvus. The sequence continues at coordinate 744 of PUKM01000253.1, forward strand.
TCTTCGACGACCACGAGAGCGTGCCCCTCCGCGGCAGTAAGAGTCGAAACGAGTTCGTCGACTGCTTCGAACGCGTGCCCGCGACCGCTCTCGCGATAGAGCACGGGACCACGATCGGCCCCATACCACGAACAGGCGATTTGCTTACACATCGTACTCTTTCCAGACCCCGGTGGCCCGATCAGGAGAGCACTCGCCCCTGTCGTCAGCGTCGTCGTGAGTGTGTCCGACAGCGTGTCGTCCCCGTGAGACGGCGCACCACCCCCATCGAAGCGGTCGACAGCGTATCCGGTGTGTACCTCTGCAATTGAGAGGCCGGTACGCCAGGCTGTCGGTGGATCAGCGACGGGTTTATCGAGGAAGTACGGCCCGCCGATCCGGACGAAGCCTGCTCGCTCGAGCGATGCTGGAAGTGTCTGACCGGGCATCACGAACTGACTGTCTGCGGTTTCAACTCCTCCGTCGGTATCGGGTGCCAATGCATCGGTTCGATCCGTCGCCTCGGACAAACACGCCTCATACTGGGATTCAGCCCACCGAATCGCAGCCGCTGTTTCGGTCACAACCACGCCGTGGAGCCCCCCACTCTCGTTCAGTACTGTGATGTGGGTCGTGATCGAAGCGTCAGACGAACGATCTTCGCTCTCGATGATGCTCACGCCGACCGGGGGAACGGACCCAACGGACACCGCGAATCCATCTTCCTCGGCCATGACTGCCAGCTGCCTCGAGAAATCCGTACGCAGCGTTTCAAATACCGCTGGGGCCACGACAAGTTCAGCCGGTTTCCCCTCAGTAACCACGTGCTCATAGAGGCGCCTGACATGGCGAGGATCGTCGAGTGTTGGAACGAGTGCTCGATACCTGGTAGCCGTGGCGAGATCCTCGAGCAGTCGCTCGAGCGGTCGGTAGGTCGCAGGACCGCGTACCGGGAGGACCTCCCCACCGATGATCGCTTCGGGATCGACGCCCGGTGGAGTGGGGAGTGGATCGAGCACGGACTTGGCAGCGAGGATGTCATCGAACTCCTCGAGAAACGACGTCAACCGGTTGTGGGCGAACCAGCCAGCGGTTGTCGCCTCGAAGCCGTTGTCCCCACGCTCGATGAGGCCAATCGCCTCGAGGTCGTTTATGGCTCGATTGATCGTCGACCGGGAGTGTGACGTCTCATCGACGAGATCACGGACGTATGCCGGTGAGCGACAGAGACACGACAACACGTCGAGACGCTTGAGGAGTACCGCGGTGTCTTCGATTCGGTTCGGACGGCTCATTTATTTAGCCAGTAGACTATGCTACATTGACTTATACTCTCGGAGGGGTCCGGAAGGATCTGGAATCGGTGAGCCTCTTCCTCCTGTCACCACACGCACCTACAGCGTCACAGACGCGATCACGACCACGCTTCCGACAGCGATCACCCACCACGGGCTTTTGACCGTTCCCGACCAGCGCTCGACGACCGCGTCCGGTCCTGCCGCGAACACCGCAACCAGCGCGATCGCCAAGATAAACAGTGCCAGTTCAAAGAGCGTTGACGTGAGCACGGCTGCCGCCACACCCACGGTGAACGTGACACCGAGGAAAGCCATCCAGTCCCGACCGCTCCAGTCGTCACTGTGTTTGCTCATGTCTCAGCGTGATCGCACGGGAGGTGTAAATCACCGGGACGATTCCTCGGCTGCGGGAATCTTGGACCTTGAAAAGACGATACTACAGACCACACATCATTTCCTCGAGACTCCATCGGTGACCAGTGCCCCACGCATCCCTGTCACGAGACGCTGGTGGCGTCGTCCGAGCCGACATCACGGCGTTCGAGTCGGCCACAGCAGCGTCGTCGTTCGAGGCCGGTGAGGAGGTCCGGCTGGCGTGAGAGACAGAGACCGCGGTTGCGCTGATGGAACCGTAGGCTATCATGGCCCTTCGTGTCAGAGAAAGTGCTAACACGAATCAGTCGAAAGCATCAGGCATGAAACGGTTCCTTCGCTACGTCCTCTACCGCGAAAGCTATCGACTGCTTCGAGGGGCGATGCGAGAGTCGCCGGATTCGGGGGGATCGGACCCGATCGAACCGGGGAAGGCCCTCGAGGAGGGGAGAGCGGAGCCACCAACCACCGTCCAGCTCGAGTCCGCGGAGCAACTCAAAGCGGCGCTCCAGCGGATGGACGCCTACGATTTCGAGCACTTCGTGGGCGACCTCTGGGAGCGAATGGGGTGGCAGACGGAGGTGTCGACGGCAACCGCGGACAAAGGCGTCGACGTGATCGCACGAAAGTCGAGCCCGTACGAGCAAACGCTGGTGATTCAAGCGAAGCGTTACGGCCCGAACACGACGGTTGGCTCGCCGGAGGTCCAGCAGTACGCGAGCCTGCGCCACCAGTACGACGGCGTCGATAAGGTGTTGCTCGTCACGACGAACCGGTACACGAATCAAGGCAAAGAACTCGCCGAGCGATTGAACGTCAAGTGCATCAACGGCGACGAACTCGTCCAGTTGATCCTCGAGCACGATGCCCTCGACCTGGTTGCGGCGTACCTCGATTTCGTGACGATCGAGCGGACGTCGGCGACGGAGACGACGGACGACGCCGAACCGGAACCAGCGACGGCCACCACAGCCGACGCCACGTCGACCACCCAATCCACGGAAGCCCCGACGAAACGGGGATCACCGCCAGCCACGCCGTGGCAGGCAGTGATCGCAGCGGCGACGATCAGTTGGGTCGTCGTCTTTTTCAGTGTCCTCGTTCTCCCCGAGTCGGTGTGGGGGCTGTTGTTTTTCACGACGTGGGTTGCGCTGCCCGTGGGGATCGCACTGGACGCTCGTCGCCTCGCCGACGTGACCGCCTGGCCCCGATACACGTGGGCGTACGTGCTCGCCTCGCTGCTCTGGTTCGCCGCCGTGATTCCCGGTCTCGTCTATCTCTGGCGACGGCGGTCGGTGCCGCTCGAGGGCGGCCCCGAGATGACGGGTGCGGACGGCGAGACGTCGGATGACCGCGATCCAGACACAATCGACAAACCAAACCGGGGACCAACTGAAACAGCCGAAGCCAACCCTACTGAATCGACGGCGACAACTCGAGGGACGAGCGATGACGACGCGACGGACGATCGAACCGCCACTCGAGTCATCGGCTACGAGGACGACCAGTACACGTGTCAGGTCGAGCGATCACCAAACGGGGCCTGGGTCGTCGCCATCGGTCGGGGGACGGCTGTCGACGACGCTCGAGTGTTCGTCTACGACGAAGGCGGATTGCAGTGGAGCGAGCGTCTCGAAGAGCCGACGCTGGCGAGGATAGCGAACACGGGCCGGAGCGCCGTCATCGATGGGCTCGATCCCGACGAGCACGCCGCGAAGGTACAGGTGTTCGACGCGGATGGCACACCGGGGTTGACCCACTACCTCAACGCCGACGTTGCCGACTGTGCGATGACGCCGGACGGGACCACCCTGGCCGTCACGACACACCACCCGGACGACAGCGTCGTTATCTTCGACCTCGAGACGGGTGAACGGCGGGCGAACACGGCGCTGGCGTCCGAGGGTGTGAGGGACGTGACGATCGAGGAGGCAGATGGAACGGCCACCATCGTCCTCCGTCCCAGTGCAACCGAGGAGCCGGTGTACGCGGTCGATTTCGACGGCAATATCGTCTGGGAAGAAGATGCTGGGGACCAAACCGATCGGGGAGACGGTGACGACCGCGGAGAGCCAGCACGGATACGCGAGACAATTGAATCCCTCGGTGAAGCCTACGAGGCTGCCGAGACGGAGCCGGAACGGAACGAGATCGCCCACTCGTTAGCCGACGCCCACTGGTCGCTGGCGACTGCCGACGGGGTAGACGACGACACAGCCCAGCGCCACCTCGAGCGAGCCAAAGAGCGCTACTTCGAGTTGCTCCCGTGGTACGAGGGGAAAGCCGGCGCTGCGAGGGTCCTCCGGGAACAGGGGACGCTGGCACTCGAGGGTGGCGACGAAACGCGGGCAGCGGCGTGTTTCCAGGAGATCGAACAGCTCGAGACGGAGTACAACGTCCAGTTACTGACCGACGAAGACGAGCGCGTGCTCGAACGGCTGGCGTGAGACACGAGACAGTACCCTTTTCTCGCCGCCGCGTCGTGTCGGGTACATGTATCGCGCCGGCACTTTCGTCGCCGACTACGTCACGCCAACGGCCACCGACCAAGTACAGCCAAACGGCGTCGACCTGACCCTGGACGTCGTGTTCGACCAACTCGAGCCCGGCCGGATCAGCCGCAACGGCAAAGAGATCGGTGAGCGGGTCGCCCGCCCACTCGAGCAACTCGAGCGAAAAGCGCCGGATACGTACTACCTGCCCGTCGGCTCGTACGTGGTCCGGTACGGTGAGCGGATCGAAATTCCCGAGGAGCACGTGGGCTTCGTTTACCCGCGGTCGTCGTTGTTACGCAACTCCTGTATGCTCAATACCGCCGTCTGGGATGCAGGGTATGCGGGTCGAGGCGAGGGGCTGTTGCAGGTCCACCAGGACATCGAACTCGAGCGTGGCGCCCGAATCGCGCAACTCGTTTTTGCAACGGCCGCCCACGAGGAGGTGTACGACGGCAGCTATCAGGGCGAGAACCTGTAACCACAGACGAGAGTACCACTTTTTTCGTGTGTGAGTTCCTCGAGGACGGTGGCCATGATGGCGACGACACACGTCCTGATCGGGCTGACGCTGGTTGCACCAGTCGCCTACGCCGTCCCGGAGCTGGCGGTGCCACTCGCAGTGGGTGCCGTTCTCGGGGGGCTTGCTCCCGATATCGACCTCGTTTTTCGCCACCGGCGAACCTGTCACTTCCCGGTCGCCGGCGCGTTCGTCGCTATTCCGGCGGCCGTGATCGCCGCTGCCATCCAAAGCCCCCTCACAGCCGCCGTCGCGGCCTTCGCCCTGAGCGCCTGGGTCCACGCCGGAAGCGACATCGCCGGCGGCGGTCCCGAAATGGACCCCTGGACCAACCCCACGGATCGGGCCGTCTACGATCACGTTCGCGGGCAGTGGATCCGCCCACGCCGCTGGATCCGATACGATGGCGCGCCCGAGGACGCACTGCTCGTGGCGCTGCTGGCCATGCCGCTGTTGCTGGTTTACGATGGGGCAATCCGCCTACTCGTCGGTGGTACCCTCGTCCTCTCGGTTGGCTACGCCCTCTTTCGACGCCGACTCGTGGAGTGGACGCCCGACTGGCTCGAATAGGGACTAAAAAACGATCCGGATCCGTGACGAGTCGCAACGCTGATACCCCCGGTGTTCGACCCTTCGCGTATGGTTGTCGACACACTCTCTCGGCTGCTCCACCTGGTGTTCGCGGGACTCTGGGCGGGCAGCGTCGTCTACGTCGCACTCGCAGTCTTACCACTCGCCCGTGATGGCGCGTTCAATACGACCAAACCCCTCGAGGTCCTCTCGAGTCGCCTGACGACCCTATCTCGGGTCAGTGCGCTCGTCCTGTTTCTCACCGGCAGTCACCTCGCGGCAGCAATCTACACCGTCGACGGTGATGGTGGTCCGGGCCTGTTCACCTCCCTCGAGGGACAACTCGTCATCGTCATGATCGTCCTCTGGGTGGCGTTGGCTGGACTCGTCGAGATCGGTGCAAAACGCTTCGAATCCGGGCTCAATGGAAAGAAACTTCGTGAACCGGCACACCAGGCGCTCCCGTTCTTCCGGGCGGCCGCCGTCGTTGCAGTTCTCTTACTGGTTATTGGTGGACTCATCACGTCTGGTGGACTACACGCCTTCTAAGTACATTTAACGGGAGAATTCGAACCCGTCATCGAACCAGATAGCTGTCAACAAAATGTATTCTTGCGAAAGATACTTACTCAGTTGCTGTAAGGTTTCGCCATAATGATCCGTGGGAAAGACCTGGCCGTCTCACTCCTGTTCGTCGGGACCGCGGCTGCTGCAGGCTACGTGCTCCAGTCGCGAACGCGAACCAGGCCGGCGGCCCACTCGAAAGCCGACGTCGGTGCCCGTATCGTCGACAGCGTCCCCGAGAACGCGACCGTGATCAATAGCTCGAGTCGCCGTCTTCGACAACTGCCCGGCGTTCGGACGGCCCTCAAACGGGCGATCAAGAACGACGCGCGCGAGGAGTGGGAACACGTCACCCTCGAGCGGAAGGGATCGTGGGAGATCGTCGATGCGCTCCGACGGTCACTCCCGTACTACGATGCGGCGTCCGACGGCGATGGCAGCGGATACAACGGGGTCTACGTGCGATACAAAGACCGCGTTATCGTTCTCGATGCCATCGGCTGGGCTCGAGTACAGCCAACAGAGCAGACCCAGTACGAATAAGCGTCCTAGTTTTCGAACCGGGCCTGGACGAACGGCTGGACGTCGTCGATATCGGACAGCCGTGAATCCGAGAGTAATACCGCTTCGGTCTCCTCGAGTGGTACCGAGAGGCTGATCTCTTTGGTGCGGCCGTACCGCCCCTTCGAGACGACGACCGCGTTGACGATACCGAGCATATCGAGTTCGCTGATCAGGTCTGTGACCCGCCGCTGGGTGAGAATATCGGCGTCGATCTCATCACAGAGGCGCTTATAGATATTGAACACCTCGCCGGTGTTGATACTGTGGACGCCGTTTTTCTCGAGGGAAATAATCGAGAACAGGACGAGTTTGCTCTGTGTCGGGAGGGTCCGAACGACCTCGACGACCCGGTCGAGTTCGATCTTGTCCTGTGCCTGGCGCACGTGTTCTTCGACGATCGTTTCCGTCTGGGCGCGTTCGGCGAGTTCGCCTGCCGTCCGCAGGAGGTCGAGAGCTCGGCGGGCGTCACCGTGTTCCTGGGCGGCGAACGCCGCACACAGGGGGATCACGTCCGCAGAGAGGGCACCGTCTTTGAACGCGACTTCAGACCGGTGCTGGAGGATGTCACGGAGTTGGTTGGCGTCGTACGGTGGGAAGACGATCTCTTCCTCACCGAGACTCGATTTGACCCGGGGATCGAGGAAATCGGTGAACTTCAGATCGTTCGAAATGCCGATGATCGACACGCGTGAGTTCTCGAGTTCGGAGTTCATCCGCGAGAGGTTATACAGCGTGTCGTCGCCCGATTTCTCGACCAGTTTATCGATTTCGTCGAGCATAATGACGACGACCCGCTCTGAGTAATCGACCGCGTCGAAAAAGACGCTGTAGACCCGGTCGGTGGGCCATCCCGTCATCGGCACCTCTTCGAACCCGTCTTTGTCTTCCTCGAGCGTCTCGATACGTGTCTCGACGTCCTCGAGTGAGTCGTACGGTTCCTCCGCAAGCGGGTCGGGTCCCTCTTTGGGGTCGACAAACGGAGTCTCCTCACTCGAGTCGAGCCGTTCACAGAGGCCCTCGAGTCGTTCGATTTCCTCGTCGATCCGACGGGAGTTTTCCTCGATAAATTTGTTGGCGAGTTGGGCCAGCACCCGGTACTGGGTATCGGTGACCTCACAGTTGATATACTCGACGTCACACGGGACGCGATACTTCTGGGAGGTGCTCTCGAGTTCCTTGCTGACGAACTTCGCACTCGCCGTCTTTCCCGTCCCCGTCTTCCCGTAGATCAGGATATTCGACGGCGTCTCACCACGCAGTGCTGAGACGAGAATCGTCGCCATCTTGTTGATCTGGTCGGTTCGATGGGGCAACTCGTGTGGGGTATACGAGGGGCGTAATACCTCCTTGTTCTCGAAGATCGGCTCGCCGCTCAACAGATCATCGAACAACCCCTGGTTCCCCTCATCATCCTCGAGGGTCGCCCTGAAACCTGCTGGTGGCGAATCCTCTCCTGTACGGTCCGTATCCGCCGGTTTCGCATTTTCGTCTGCCATTCGTCGTACACGTACCCCCTGGTTTCGTGTGGAGCGCTATCGCCAAAGAGCCCCCAAACAGGACACACATTGCCTGTATCGAGCATTTGGGTTTTTCCGAGCGCCCTGGATCGTCCAGTTGATGCAAACGAAGCAGAGGAACACGTGAGTAATAAACGCTTCCCTTCATGTCTGCAGACACTCACTCGAATCGGATATTCAAAGAGAGAATAGGACACACAGGTGTCATTCACAGACTGTCCTCTCTGGACCTCTGTAGGTCGAATCGGGTACTTCATCGAGACAGTGTCACAGCAGGATCGATCGTGAGTCCATCGGTAATCGACGAAATCAGCGGAACAGTTGAGGATACCACCGCCCCATAACCCCCGCTTCACATGGAACGGCCACGTCCTCGAGGAGACCCATCCGTAGGTGGTGAGGGCGCGAAGCTACGCGAGCCCCAGTTAGGTCACTTTCCCAAGCATCGGAACCGCTCGGCGGGGAGCGTTTACCTCGTCAATTTGGGTGAGCACGATCACGACGCCGATAGCGGCGAGTGCCGCGGCGAACGCGAAGGGGACGGCGAACCCCCATGCCACGAGCGCTCCTGAAAGCAATGGCCCGGCAGCGACGCCAAACCCGAACGCCATCGTGAGGACCGAGAGCGTCGTCCCCGATTCACCCTCCGGCGCGAGATCACCGGCGAGGGCCAACGCTGGGGCAAAGACCATCGCGCCCGCAACGCCCTGCAGGAACCGGGCGACGAACATGACCCACGAGTCAGCCCACGCGAACACCGTCACATCGGGGATGAACCCCTGCACAAGTGTCGTCGGGACAAGGAGGATCGTACCGACGATGATGAACACCTTTCGTCCATAGTAGTCGGTCGCCCGCCCGATCGGTGCCTGGAGGAGGATCTGTGCGAGGACGAACGCCGCAAACTGTAACCCGAACATCTCGGCTCCCTGATTCAGTTCGGTGTTCACGATATCCCCGAGGGTCGCGAAAACGGCGATCCCAATGGCCATGAAAAACGAGACGACACCGAGGGCAAACACCGGATCCAGTAATTGGGACCCTGTCCGGTCGAAGACCCTGAAGCTCTCGAGGGCGGAGCCCTCCGGTTCCTGTGGTTCGATATCTGGATCACGGATCGTCGCGAGCACGAGCACGAACGCGAGCGTCGCCGTAGAGGCCGCGAAATAGAAAGCGGCATCGAAGCCGGTGATCGAGAGCGTCGTCACCCCGAACGGGATCGAGTACGGCCCGCCGGCAACGACGGCACCCGCGGCAACGGGACCGACGCCGAAGCCGATCAGCCGGAACGTGTTGTACGTCCCCATGTTACCACCGCGGTTTTCGTCGGTGGCGAGGTCGTTCACCAGTGCGACCGTCGTCGGGATAATGAACGCACCCGCTATACCCTGGAGGACCCGCAACCCAACGAGGTGCCAGTACGTCGATGCGAGCGAGTATGCGAAACTCGCCGTGGCGATGAGCACCAACCCGAACAAGACGAAGATTTTCCGGCGGCCAGTTCGATCGGAGAGTCGGCCCGTAAAGGGCTGGAGCGGGCTGTTGACGAACCCAAAGATCGAGAGGATGACTCCGGTAATGAACACCTCCGTCAGCCCGAACGTGGCACCAGTAATGAACTCACTCGCGATGAACAGCGGTAGGACGACGATCAGAAACGAATTGCCGACTGACTCGGACATCCGCGCCAGTGCCAGTGCCAGCACCTGTGGGTTGACACCCATCGACTCCTGGATGTTCATCCTCGAGGCTGGGGGACAGGGGAGGGTTTTCGAGCCAACACGCGTTCTCGAGCGTGGTTTCGGCCCGAGAGTGAATACAGTTGTGTTCCCGGATATCCGTTCGACGGACCAGGTGGAGGAAACCTACCACTGCCCGTGGTATGGATGAAAAACGGTGTGGGTCGAACGAAAAGCGCGCGAAAAACCGCCAGATCGTACTCTTCTCTCATGCCAGTTTTGATAAAGATAACAAATTTTATATTAGTTAAGTAAGATGTGTTCGGCAGACCGATGGAGAATGAAGAATCCGTTACACGGATAACTAGAGCAACGTTGAACCGCCGGACACTCCTCGCCGGCGTCGGTATCGGAGGGGCAGGGATGCTTTCCGGTTGTCTTAGCAGTGACGACGCCAATGATGACGACACCGGGGATGACGACAGCGACGACCCCACCACCGAAAACGGTGATGACAATGGCGACAGCGAGAACGGTGACGACGGTGACAGTGACAGTCCAGATACACTCTCGGAACTGACGCACGACGCCTTCGACGTTGACGAAGCGGACCATCCACTATTTTATGCCAATCCGGACGTGAGTGGTCCAGGCGGCGACGTCAGCTATATCATGACACTCGAGGCCAGGGGTGGTGGCGCAGGGCGAACCGAGTTGATCGATCAGTTCGAGACGTTTATTATCCGCTTCAACAGTGGTGTGCTGCATCGCGAAGATGGAGACGACGTAACCGTTCCGGTCGAGGTGACGGTTGATTTCACCGAATCAGCCGAAGAGAGAGAACGGTTTATTTTAACCTGGGAGTCAGCAATTCCGACTGGCAAGTACACTGGATTGACGTACGACGTCGAAGCCATCGAACTCGTTCACGAGGAAGATGGTGACGTAACTGAGCAGTTTATCGCACCAGAGGCTTCTGAGGTGGAACGCCCAGCGGAGGTTGGTGAAGAGTACACGTACTGGAGTGAATCCGAGGTGAGCGTCGACCACGAAGTCCACGATGTCGACGAGTACAGCGAGACGACGTTTTCCGAAACGAA
>PUKM01000162.1 GCA_003552325.1 Natrialbaceae archaeon
CTCTAACACAATAAAGCAAAGACAGCGTTACTGTTGCCGGATGTCCATGTACCCTCTCTCACAATCCGGACACTGAAAATACAGTTTTACGCTTCGGCTGCTTGCTTTTTGCTTACGTTGGTATTTCATCTGCCCACCACACGGACACTGTGGACCTTTTGGCTTGGAACTGAACAATCCCATACGAAATGTAATCAAGCAATAACGTTATAAAAATTTATCTTTATATCTGACATTTCTGACGATGTTGTGCCTGATTATCCTTAGACCGACGCTATTGATACCCTCTACGTTCACTTCTCACCCATACGTAGACAGAGAGTTCACCGACGTGGTGGCTCTCAGTCTGGCCGTCGCAGCACGCTCATCAGTTGGCGTCTTATATGGGCGACGTGTGTGTCCGGTCCGCCGGCCACGAATTAGTGCGGGCCGCACGCCCCGACATAGCCCGACGAGAGACACCGGCACCGGTTATCGATGTCGTGCCGGTCAGCCCCCTGATCGCACCCGATGGTTACCCGGTTGTGAGTGCCGGCGACACGACGAAGGCTTCAGATGCCGGACACCGAACACGGAGGCCCGCCGCAGCCCTCTGCGAGCGAATCTGCTGCCAGCGAGCCCGTCTAGGCCAGACACTGCTTACACACTAGTTCCTCTTGCCGCACAGTTGGGATTTATATCCGAGCGCGTCAATGCCTACGGCAACATGGTAGTTGCAGCGCTGACGGCGGCGGACATCGTCACCGAAACCGCCGACGACGTCGTGCTCACCGACGAGTTCCGTGCGGCGTGGCGCGGCGAGATCGACCGGCTGCAGGCTCTCGACCGAGCATCGTATCTCGCGTCGTTCTTTGAGGCGGATCGTGAGACGATGCGGATCGAAAAGAACCCCGACGGGAGCGTGACGGTGCGAGCCGATCGCGACCACCTCGGCGAGTGGCCCTCGACGATGGCGATCGACGCCGACGTCGCCGCGTTTCTCACGCTTCAGGAGTGGTTCCCGGAGTGGGACGAGTTGACTGGGGGCGAGCGCGATTCACTCGTCGCGCAGTTGCGGCTGTTCTTGGAGGCGTGTCCCGCCTGCGAGGCGGATCTCACGATGGAGGAGTCGGCGATGACGCCCGAGGGCGTGCCGCGGGTGCGGTGTGCGGACTGCGACACGACGCTCGTGTGAGGCCGGCGGCGACGCGCCAGCGATCGATCGAACGGGAGCGAGACAATGCGTGCAGCCTCGATTTATATACCCCCCAACGACAGTTTATATACTGCTCAAATCCGGGTTAAATACTCCCAGCGCGGTTTATATACTGCTCAAAGCCCGTTTATATACTATATAACCAGCGGCGAGTCCGCGCGACTGTCGCACTCCACCGCGGCGCGGGTGCGGCGTGCGCCACGCCCCCTCGGCGGCGACACGACACGGCGGGGGCATCCGGGAGACACTTGGAGCGGACGCGGGCCGGATCACGGTCGCCGTGCAACGGGCCCGCCCGTTTCGACCCCCGATCACGGGGTCCATGAGCCGATCAGGGCGACGGTGCTGGTCGTTCGGGCGTGGTTCACGGGGGCCATGAGCCATTTGCAGGCGCTCGATGCGTCGATCACGGCCCCCATGAGCGGGGTGGGTGGCTTCCGGGCGTTGGATCAGCGACCCCGTGAGCACGGTGCAGGGAGGCGATGCAGATGCTCACGGCGGCGGTGAGGATCTTCACGGCGCTCAAGAATAATACGGGATAGTCTGTAGGGGTGAGTGTCCCACGACAACGTGGGGTGCAAGACAACCATGGCAGATATGAACCGACGCAACGTTCTCCTCGGATTGGGAACAGCGGCAGCCGGCAGTGGTATCGTATTCGGATCAGGCGCGTTCACGCAGATTGATGCCGACCGTACCGTGGACGTCGAAGTCGTTGAAGACGCCGGGGGTCTCCTCGGCCTCGACGCTGACGACGACTCTGAGTTTATTGAGATTGAAGACGGCTCGTTCGAGATCGCACTCGATAACGCCAACCCCGATGCTGAAACGCGTATCGATGGGGCGCTAAAGGTCACGAACAATACGGAAGATGCGAGCGACGTAGACATTTTCGTGGAGTTCGATATCGACGGTGTCGGTGAGGTGGAGCTCCAATTTAACGAAAGTGAGTCAGAGTCCAACGGTAATGATGTGTTTGCCAACGACGATGACCTTGATGACCTTGATGACGGAGACGACGTGATCGACGCAACCGGTGATGCAGATGATGTTGACACCGCATCTGAGGCGCTTGTGGTCCCAAGTGGCGCAGGGGACAATCAATTCGTCTTCGATCTTGTGGTGACTGAGCAAGATCAAGGCACCAAAACGGAGACACTCAGTATCCTCGCCGTGACCGAAGAACCGAGTTAGACATAACCCGGACACGCGACGCATCGGCACCCACGTCCATCGGGGCGTGGTGACCTGATCACACGCTCCCCACACACCCCACCCATGCCAACGCGACGACGCGTCCTGTCGAGCGCCCTCGGGCTCGCCGGCACGGCGATCGGTGCCGGCTACGGAACCGGCGCGTTCGCCCGCCTGACCGCCGAGCGTGAGTTCGCGCTGGCGATCGCCAACGAGGCGGGCTCACAGCTCCCGATCGAGCCACAGGGCGTCGACTCGGACGCAGTCCAGATCGTCGAGGAGGACGACGTCGAGGTGCTGGCCGTTGACGGCGACGGCCTGCCACCGAGCGCGCTCGTCTCGTATGGCCGGTTCGATGACCTCTCGAACCCCAACTCGATGACCGAGGAGGTGTTTGCGATCACGAATCGCAACCAACTCGACAGGAACGTCGACATCACGATTGGTCTGGAAGGCATTGGGAACGACGACGACCCGGGCGGGACGCTCGCACTCGGCCGGGTAAAGAAAGACGAGACGTTCGCGGATGATCCCGACGTGATCAACACCGTCAGTCTCGATGCGGACGCGACGGCGACGATCGAGAACGTCGAACCGGATGAACAGGTTGTCGCTGGGCTGATCGTCGATACGACCGACGCGGACACATCGACCTTCGAGGGCACCCTCGAAATCGATGCCGTGCGGTCGGATCGCGACTAATGGCCCGTGCCGGCCTGTGGGGTGGCCCGGCGGGCATGGGGAGTAAATGTGAGTACACGCACCCCCACACGCGCACGCTCGCGCCGCCGAGCGCATCCGGTGGGGCCGTTCGCCCGCGCCGTGCCGATCGAGCGACCATCACCCCCGACCGACCGGACACCCGAACGGACCGACCGGGGGCCCCGCGGACGGAACGAACGCCGACGGGCCGCCAGCCAGCTGAGATAGCCGCCAACTCCCAACGCATGCACACATCGATGACCCGACCCGGACTCGTTGCCCGACCATCACGGACACGTGACGGATGGAGGACCCCGGTATGAGCGACGAGCACCCCATCAACTGGCAACTCGTGGTTGTTGGGCTCGCCCTGTTGGGCATTGGGGTGCTACTGGCGATCGGCACCGGCGCGGTGTCCGTCCCCGAGGCGTTCAGCCCACTCGCCGAGGAGGGCGACGAGATCGAGGGTGCAGAGACGGGCCGAGAGGTCTTTTTGGCGCCGGCGGACACCCCCGAGGGGGACCAATACGCGGATCTGAACGACGAGGGCGAACTCGAACTCGACGTGAGTGAGCTCCCGCCGGAAGCGACAACCACACTCGATGACGTCTTCGTCGTCGGGTTCGAACCCGAAAACGAAACGACGACCGACGGCGACGTGCGAACCGCGCGGATCGGCGTCTCAATGATCGAAGACGAACTCGCCGACGAGTTCGGGCTTGACCCCGACGCAGTCACGTTCGTTGATGCAACCGGCGACGAGATCGCCAGCGACCGAGCCGATCTGAGCAGTGACACGGCGATCACGCTCCACCCCGACGACCGGGAAGCGATCAGCGTGCAAATCGACACCCGAGGGGCTGAAGGCCAAGAGGACCTCGGTCGCGATCTTGAGACCGCCGCGGAGTCAACGGTCACCCTCCAGGTGCTTGCGGACGTGCGTGTCGGCGTCGAGGATCTCCGCATTCTTGAGCAGCCGACCGACGAGCAGCGGCTGATCGGCACAGCCGCGAATCCCGACGAGGAAGTCCCAATCGAGGTCGGGCTAACGGACCGCAACGGCAACCTGATCGAGGGGATCGAACGCGACGAAGCGGTGACGGTCCGGCTTGATCCAGTCGATCCCAACGCCGCCACGAGTGACGGACCGGTGACGATCGCCGAAGATGTCGATGTCACCGACGGCACCGCCGAGGTTGACCTCCGGGAGCTGGATCACCTCATGCAGGGCAGCGAGCTCAACCCTGAGGGCCCGCTTGGTGGATACGAACTCGAAATCGAGATCGACGCCGACGCGACGGCGAGTGACGATGCAGTGACCGTGACGGGTGAGACCGTCGAGTTGGTCCACCGCGCCATTGAGGTGCCCGGCGACGGCGTCACGACGTTCGCCACGCCGATCGACCTGGCGACGGACATCCGGACGACGTTTGCGGCCGACGAGGCGGTCGGGCTCACAGACGATTCCTTTGCCGAAGGCCAGGGGGCAGTCGCGGACAACGCGGTCGAGGCGGCGACCGTCTCACGCTTTGACGGCCCGGGGCTTGGCGATACTGGATATGAGAGCGGCTTGGCGGACGACCAGGCCCAACAGGTCCATCAGGGCTACTTCCTGCAGGTCGAAGGGGGTGCCGAGCCGCGCCAGACCGAGCGGATCGGCCTGAACTACCGCCAGGGCGGGCTCGACCAGCCGGCTGAGTTCGACCTTGAACCAGGCGCGCACTTGCTCGGGACGGTCCCGAACACGGCGGACCCACGCGAGTACGAGGCGACCATCACTGAAGACGCCGGCGTCGAGTTCACGGATGTCTTCCAGCCGACCGTCGGCGGGCCGTCCGACGCCGACGACGAGGTCGGTCCGACCGACGCCTACTGGGCCATCGTCGAGGAAGACGGCCAAGAGCGGTTTGTGTTCGTCCCCGGATTCGACCCTGAAGACTGACGACCCACCTGGACGGTCACCACCCAGCCTTTCGAATTGGACGATCAATCCGTCATCCATCTCAACTGTTGGATACTGTTGTGCTGTCGGTGTCGTACAGCGGCCCCGTGACTTCTCCTACGACTAAAGTCGTGGGCTTCCCTCACCGAGGGTTAGCCCCACGTCCTCTGGGGAGTTCGCAGGTTCCATCTCACCGTTGGTTCCCTTGAGTACGACCTGCGCGTTTTGGGCTGAGTCACAACAGCCCCCATCGTCGATAGCGGACTCTGAATGTTCTTACCGACGGCTCGTTTGCCGATATTCGTCGCACCATTCTTGTCGCCGTTGTCGTCCAGTCCACAGTCGTGGCACTCGAACCAATCAGTCTCGCTGTCGCGGTTCGTACTTATGAGATGAACAGGCGCAAAACCACGCCGTTCAGGGCGGGGAGGACGTCAATTCCTTGCCGCGTGCAATCTTGACGACGTGCCGCATTCAAAAATATATATGTATCATTCACCGATCCCCAAAAGTGATATATAAGGTCACAATAGGATATGGATGCGTGGATAGACGTACGCTATTGTGGGCGATCGGTAGTAGTGCCGTAGCGGTTGGTGGTCTGAATACAGCTTCTGGCGCAGCCGCCAATCAATCCAATGAACCAACCGTTGCCATTGAGGATCAACGGGTGGATGATAAAACATTGACAATCGAACGTGTGACGACCGACGTCGAGGGGCAGGTATTCGTTCAGGACCAGCCGGAAGAGGGGCAGAACACGATTTTCGTAGAAGTCGATGTGTCTCCAGAGTCGGAGGAGCCACTGACGGTTGAGTTGGACACCGAGATCGAGACATCCCAAATGATTGAGGCGTGGCTGATCGACGGCGACAGGCGGGATGGCGACTTTGACCTGCTTGATATTGACGAGGCGTTCGTGAGCGTCGACGATAACATGGATCCAGACGATTTTGGGGTGAAGTACATTGAGCCGGCCGCCGGGGACGAGTTCAACTATCCATATTATCTATATACGCCGGTACCTGAAGGAGATGTAGATGAGGAGAAGCCGATTTTGGTGGAGCCGAATAATACAGGTCAAGTAGCCGATGACTTGGAGCTTCACCGCGAACGCGCTGAAGAGTTAGTTGACGGCGGCGGCATATCCAGAGACATCAGCGACACGCTCACTGTGCCATTGCTGGTTCCTGTGTTCCCTCGTCCAGAGAGTGAGCCGAGGGACTGGTCACACTATATCCACGCTCTAGATGACACCTCGGTGAGCATTGAAGATGGCCCGCTTGAAAGGGTTGATTTACAACTGCTCCGGATGACGGAGCACGCAAAAAATGTGACCCTTGCTGACACGCAGTATTCGTTCACTGACCAACTCATATTGAACGGGTTTTCAGCATCTGGTAACTTTGTCGATCGGTTCACGGTCCTCCATCCAGAGCGTGTGCTCTCCGTCACTGCGGGTGGTCTCAACGGGATGCCGTTGCTTCCCGCAGAGGAATTTGATGGGCAAGCGCTCCCGTACCATGTGGGGATTGAAGACGTGGCCGAGTTGACCGGCGAAGAAGTCGATTTGGAGGCGCTGGATGAAACTAACCAGTTCCTCTACATGGGGGCGGAAGACGACAACGACACGATGCCGTTCGATGATGCGTGGACGGATGACGACCTGCGGGAGTTAGCACTTGATGTGTACGGGGAAGACATGATCACTGAACGGTTCCCAACGGCCCAAGAAGCGTATCAAGAAGTAGGGGTCGAAGCACAGTTCCGGGTATACCCCGACGCGGGTCACACTCCGAGGCCTGCAGCCGAAGACATCGTTGAGTTTCACCGTCGGAGTATTGAGGGTGAAAACGTGAGCGAGCTTGGTGAGAATCTGACGGCCAACGTATCGATAGACGTCTCTGTGGAAACAGCGTCACCGGGTGAAGAGATAGTGTTTGACGGGAGTGACAGCGAAGGGCCAGCAGGCACTGAGATCGTCGCGTATCAGTGGGAATCAGAGACGGGTCTGGAAGGGACTGGTGAATCGGTGAACTTTGCGTTTGAATACCAAGGCGAGTTTACCGTCACATTGACCGTCGTAACTGATCGCGGGAACACACACCAGGCGACAACAACCATCGAAATCATCGGGGAAGATGGGGAGACGGATGCTGGTGATGTACCCGAGGAGGATGACAACGATGCTCCCGATAGTACCGGGGATGAAACCGATGAAGAAGATGATAATGCATCCGATGGGTCTGGGGAAGTAGCCGATGCAAGCGATGATACCCCCGGATTCGGTATTGGGGGAGCAATAGCTGGCATCGGTGGCGCGACTTACCTTTTCCGACAACGTCTCACCGACGAGGAAAGCCATACAAATTAACCAACAATTGAGATTAATTCACCACGCTTTGTTGGTTAAGATGCACGGTTCCCCGTATGGCCGGGTGCGAATCCTCGGCGTGAGGTAGCTAGGCGGTGGTGAACGGCCAAATCCGAATTATCAAATACCCAGTGGTCCTACATACGACTGATTCTATGGTTGACGTTCCTGAACGGTTGGAGACGTTATTTTCCGCAGATGTTGAAGAGATCGACGGCGAGTATCGAGTGACGATCCCAAAGCGGGAGGTTGTACGCGGCGGGATAGCCTCCGGGGAGACGTATCGGGTCGACTGATCAACCAAGGAAAAGCGAGCACGTCAGAACAGAGTAAGAAGCCGACACGTCGAAAGGAGGTGACCGACAAGTCGACGTCGAAGCCAGCAGCACCGACAGAAAAGCGCGAGCCGCCAGTCACAGAAGGTGAGCTTCGCGACGTGACGATCGAATCGGTGGGTGAGCAGGGGGACGGTATCGCGAAGGTCGAGCACGGATTCGTGGTGATCGTGCCGGGAGGGAAGGTCGGTGAGGAGCTCACGGTTCGGATCGAGACGGTGCAGAAGACGGTCGCGTTCGGGGAGATCGTCGCACATCGGTCGGCCACGCACTGAGAGAGCTCAGAACGGTCGGGAGTCCACCGATGGGAGCCGGGACTCCCCACCGTTTCGAGTGAAGCCCCAGCTTTGAGGGGCTAACAACCGGCTCCAGAGCGTTTGAAGTAGGAGTCAAAGTGGTCCAAGCTCTTGGCGGAGAGGGATCAGCTGTGGAGACACACCCCCCTTTCATCATTTTCCTGATTTTCCTCATAACACGTTTCTTTATATACCCCCCACACCCCCCATTTCATCATAAATTACCCGTAGACATACACCCATTTCCGACGTTTCGACACCCCCCGGAGTCCAAGTGAAAACCGTTCTCGAAAGAGGGCAGAGAGTTGGCTAGTTCACACAGCAGTTTTCCTGAGTAATCGGGCGAGAAAGTGGGGTCAGCCCTCGATAGACGGCAGGGGACACAGCGGTTTTCCTGAGTTAGTGGAGGACACAGCGGTTTTCCTGAGTTATTGGGCGAGAAAGTGGGGTTAGCCCTCGATAAACGGCAGGGGACACAGCGGTTTTCCTGAGTTATTATTGGTCTTACACCTGTACTCCGGGGGTGAGAGGCGTCGTCGGGGAATCGTTGAGCGCCGCTACTCTTTGGAGAGGTTTTCACTTGGACTCCGGGGGGTGGGTGCGTGTTACGGTCGGGATCGTTTTCACTTGGACTCTGGGGGGTGGGTGTTGGTCATGCCCGAGCCATTTTCACTTGGACTCCGGGGGGCGGGGTCCTATGCGCGGAGCTTAGAAATCGTCATGGCTTAACTTTGACCGAGGTAGGCCGCATAAACGACGGGGTTCTATTTGGATGCTTCTAACCACCAATAGAACTCGTTTTGTCGCACTTTACACATGGACTACGGTAGCGTTTATGTGTTTGCCGTTATGTGCTTTGAGCATGACCGATACTTCATCGGGTGGGGGGCATCCGGGCGACAAGAGCGCGTCCGATGATACGTCTCGATTTTTTACTGATGAAGGCTTGAGGCCGAGAGTCTTCCGCAACGAGCAGTTGCTCAGTATCTCGGCGGTTCCAGACCGCGATCGTATCATTGGTCGAGATACCGAGATTCGCGACCTTTCGTATCACTTACGTCCGGTCGTCGAAGAACAGTCGACAGACCCGATTCTACTCGTCGGAAAGACCGGGACGGGGAAGTCGCTGATCGCCCGGCACGTAGGCAATACAGCAAAAGAAGTCGGTGAAGATTTGGGGCTCAATATCGAGGTCGTCTACGTCGATTGTGCTCAACATCGGACGGAAGCAGCTGTTGCCCGAAAAGCAGGTCGGTCGGTGGATAAGCAGTTGGGAGAGCCCCTTAACGTCCCCCACACCGGGTTAGGTACGAGTCAATACTATTCGCTACTGTGGGAGCTCTTCGAGGAGTATCTTGACGCCGCGATCGTCATTTTGGACGAAGTGGATATGATCCAGACGGCCGGCAGCCAAGCCAACCACGACGATATTTTGATGCAGTTCTCTCGGGCTGAGGAGGCCGGGAAGATCACGACCAATTTGGGTCTTGTGGCGATTTCAAACAAGCTCGATTACGTGGAGAACTTGACGCCGCGAGTGAGGTCTTCTTTTGGGTCAAACGAAATGCAATTCCCGCCCTATGATGCGAACCAACTTCGCGAGATCATGTACGCCCGTGAGGATGCGTTCCGCGATGGCGTACTCGAAGATGCGGTGATTCCGAAAGCAGCAGCCTTAGCCGCTCAAGAGCATGGGGACGCCCGGAAGGCGATTCAGATCCTCAAGAACGCAGGGAAGGTCGCACAGAACCGTGGCGAAGAGAAAGTGCGTGAAGAACATTTAGATGCAGCACAAGAGCGCACCGAGGTCGATCGATTAGAAGAACACCTGAGATCCCAACCCACACACGCACGGCACGTCTTGCACGCACTTGCCAATCTCACGGAGAGTGAGCAAGCCACCCCCGATAAGAAGGGGTATCGAACAACACGGGTGCATGATGCGTATGTCACACTCTGCGAGGAGACAGGCAAGGATGCTCTCAAAATCGATCGCGTTCGGGATCTCCTTTCAGAACAGGCACTTCTTGAAATCGTGGAGAGCTCAAAAGTCGCTCTTGGAAAGTCACAGGGGAGATATGCCAGTTGGCGTCTGTTAAAAAAGCCGTCTATTGTTCGGCGATGCGTCAGCAAAAGGGATGAAAAAGAGGAAACCGAAGCCGAGGGAACGACCAGTCAGTCAACGTTGTGAGCTGGTTCACTCTTCGGCAGCGAGGATCCGCACGTCGTATTCGGCCACGTCTTCGGTGGGTTCGTTCACGGGGATCGAGCGGTCATCGGCCGCGTCGGGTTCGATCACGGTGTGACCCATCCGGCAATTGATCAGTCTTTCACAGTGAGTACATGAACCAATAAGTAAGCCGGCCGATAAATTAATATACAGACTCTATATACTATTGGTATGCGTGGGAGGCCATCTGGCCAATTTTTTACTCGGGTTGCAAAAGCGGTGCGTCGTGACGACGAAGCCACCGAAACGGTAAGCGAGTCAGACGAGGGTGAACTCCGGAACGGAGCATCCAGCGGTAACGGTATCTCGCGGCGAACGGCGATGGCCTCAATGGCCGCAGCGGCCGGCGGCGGCATGGCCGTCCTCGGCGCGAGCGCACAGACCGACAACGAGGGGCTCACCGTGACAGGGACACTTGAGACGGATGATGATCTAGCGGACCTCACACCGGTGGAGCTCGCCGATGCGTTGTTACCGACTGACGAGGAAACGGGGATCGAACTACTTGAAGAGTCGGTCGAATACACGGGTGCGGGTGCGGCAGCAGGCGTTTTTGAGGGTGAAATCAGATCCAGTGAAACTGCAACACCAGGGCCCGGTGATCGCGAGACGTTCGGGTTCGAAGACGGCATCATCCTGAGTACCGGGCGTGTGCAAGACGTTGAAGGGCCTAACGAAGAGTCAGATACGACGACCGATTTTGGAGAACCGGGGGATGAAGACTTAGAGGCATTAGAGGGCGTCGAAGTGACAAACAATGCGGCTGTCTTAGAATTCGAATTTAATGTCCCGGACGGGACGGAAACAGTCGGCTTCAACTATCTATTTGGCTCGGTTGAATACAATAGTTTCGTGTTCGGTATCAATGACGTGTTTGCTTTTTTTGTGAATGGGACCAGCCCAGAGGATAACGTCGCACGCTCTTCTGTAGGAGATTGTTGATACTGCTGAGCTGCTGCTGTCGAGTCGAAGAGGACAAGGACACCGCGTCAGCGGTGTCCGACACGGATGATTCCGCTAGATGCGTTTGGGTCGGAA
>PUKM01000261.1 GCA_003552325.1 Natrialbaceae archaeon
GCCAGGATAATGAACGCGTGAGTCCACTCGAGGCCGATCACTTCGGTCGTCGCCTCGAGCGGGAACGCGGTCGTGAAGACCCGGAAGAGGATCACGAAGCCGGCCGCTTTCGAGGCCGACGAGAGGAAGGCCGCAACCGGGGCGGGTGCACCCTCGTAGGCCTCAGGCGCCCAGAAGTGGAACGGGACGCTCGCAGTCTTGAACGCGAATCCACCGATCAACATCAGGATACCGAGGCCGAGGATGCCACCGTACGGATCGGCGTCACCCGCGGCGATGACCTCCGCGATGGCGTCCAGTTGGAGGTGCCCGGTGGCACCGTAGACCAGACTGATCCCGTAGACGAAGATGGCCGACGAGAGTGCGCCAATGAGGAAGTACTTGAGTCCTGCCTCGACACTCCCGCGGTTATCCTTGAGGATGGCCACGAGCGCGTACGAGGGGAGACTCGCTAGCTCGAGTGCGATGAAGATGGTGACGAGGCTGTTTGCTGCAGCCATCGTCGACATCCCGGTCGCCGCGAGCAAGAGCAGCGAGTAGAACTCGGCCTGGTAGGTGTGACCGGCCATGTAGTCGTAGCTCGCGATCGCCACGAGTGCGGTGACGACGGCGACGACCACCATGAAGAACAGCGCCATCTGGTCGACGACCAACTGGCCGCCGAAGAGGTCGATCGCACCCGTGCCAGCCTGTGCATCACTGACGACGAACCAGAGATCGTAGCCAGCGTCGGCTCCTTCTGCGCCCGTGCCAGCCAGGATAAACCAGACCGCGGCAGCGAGCGACGCGAGGGCACCGATAGCTGCAATCCCGGCCAGCACCGGCCGGGTGGTCGAATCGGGGTTGATACTGTCGTAGATGAACAGGACCATCGCGGTCAGCGCCAGCAACAGTGGTGGGGCCAGCGCCGCCCACTCAGGGAAGACGAGCATCTCAGTCATCAGGCGTCACCTCCGAGGATCGGATCGACAGCGTCAAAGATCATCTCAAGGATCAACTCCGGAGCCACGCCGAGGGCGATGATGAGTCCAAGCAGGACGAACATCGGGGCCACGTCGTGCAGCGGTGCCCGCGAAACCTCGTAATCGGTCTCGAGGCGATACGGACCAAACAGCGTGCGCTGCATCGCAAACAGCAGGTAGCCCGCCACGATGACGATGCCGAACATCGCCAGTGCGGTGAACAGTGGCGCGTACTCGAGTACTTCAGAGCCGAAGGCCCCGAAGAAGATGAAGTACTCCGCGGCGAAGCCGGACATGAGCGGCAGGCCCATGTAGCCGAACGCACCAGCGATGAGGATCCCGACGGCGATTGGCATCTTGTCGGCCATCCCGGACATGTCCGTCACCATCCGGGTGTGCGTGGCGTTGTAGATGACGCCGACGGCCATGAACATCAGCCCCGAGATGAGGCCGTGAGAGACCATCTGGAAGGTCGCTCCACCGACACCGAAGTTGGTGTAGGCGATCAGGCCGAGGATGACGTAGCCCATCGACGAAACCGACGAATACGCGACGATCCGCTTGAGGTCAGTCTGTGCCAGCGCCAACATCGCGCCGTAAATCACGCTGATAACGGCGATGACGGCGATCGGGATGGCGTAGGCTTCGACCTGGTCCGGGAACATCGTGAAGTTGACCCGGAGCAGTGCGTAGGTCCCCATTTTCAAGAGAACACCAGCCAGGAGCACCGACGCAGGCGTCGGCGCTTCAACGTGGGCGTCCGGAAGCCAGGTGTGGAACGGCACCACGGGAACTTTCACCGCGAACCCAAGGAACATCGCGATAAACACCAGTGAGGCGACCGTCGAGCCGCCAACACCAGCGAAGCTCTCCGGGCCGCCGTTGAGCATCGCCTGTGTGACTTCGGGCAGGGCGAAGCTGGTCACGTCGAGGCTGAAGACCAGTGCCATGAACGCACCGAACATCACCAGCGACGCCACGTTCGTGTAGATGAAGAACTTGATCGCGGCGTACTTTCGGCGTGGGCCGCCCCAGACACCGATCAGGAGGTACATCGGGATCAACACCGCTTCCCAGAAGATGAACCACATGAAGAAATCGAGCGCCACGAAGACGCCGATCAGGTTCGCCTCGATGAACAACACGAGGCCATAGAACTGGGACTCACGCATGTCGATTGGCGTCCACGAGCTCACGATCGCGAGCGTGGTCAACACGGTCGTCAGCACGACCAGTGGCAGGCTAATCCCGTCCAGCCCGACGTACCACGAAATCTCGTAGGCACCGAGTGAGATCCAGGTTATTTGGTTCTCGAAGGCGAGTTCACCACCCTCGAGCAGCGCGTTGCCGCTCCCGTCGAACATGGTGAACAGCCACAGCGAGAGCCCAGCAGGGATCAGGCTGATGGCGAACGCGAGTTTACCAGCGATACGGTTGGGCGCGAGGAACGTCAGCAGTGCGCCCGCAAACGTGACAGCGAGAAGCGTCTCAATCATCATACGAACCACCCTCCAAGGACGCCGAGCACGAGCAGTAACGCGATGAACCCGGCGATGATCAGTGCCGCGTAGTTCGTGACGACACCCGTCTGTAACCGCTGCATCCGCGAGCTACCGAACAGGCTCACGCTCGAGACGCCGTTGACGACGCCATCGATCACCGACTGGTCGAACCGGTCGGCCGTACGTGCAAGCGGGAGCGTGAATTTCTCGGCGAGCCAGACCTGGTACTCGTCCTGGTAGTAGTTGCTGCGCAGGACCGTCCGGGCGCTGCCGAGGTTTTCGGTGTGTGGAACCGGTTCCGGCACGTTGTAGAGCACCATCGCGAAGACGGCGCCCCCAACGGCCAGTCCCAGACCAAGCCCTGCAGCGATCAACAGCGTAATCGTTTCAGAGCCAGCGATATAGGTCGTCTCGAACGGCACAGTGTCGCCGTACTCACTGTAGGTCAGGTCGGCGTAGCCGCCGTACTGACCGTCGAGCCAGAACTCGAGGTAGGTGATCTCGAGGCCAGTCAGTTTTCCGACTGGGGCGAGGTTCGCCACACCAGCGACGAGTGCGAGCACACCTAGGGTGACCAGCGGGAACTTGATGTTCCAGCCGATCGGGTGTGGATCACGCGCGGCATCGGACCGTGGTTCCCCGTGGAAGGTCAAAAACACCATCCGGAAGGTGTAGAACCCGGTGAAGAACACGGCGAGCAGCCCCATCGCGTAGGCGGCGAGGAATATCGGTTCCTCGAGGCCCAGGATGATGGCGTCGAACAGGATCTCGTCTTTCGACCAGAACCCGGAGAACGGGATAATGCCCGCGAGTGCGAGTGCACCGGCGAGGAACGTGTAGTAGGTGACGGGCGCTTTGTCCTTGAGCCCGCCCATCTTCCACATGTCCTGTTCGTGGTGCATGAGGACGATGACGGCACCGGCACCGAGGAACAACAGCGCCTTGAAAAAGGCGTGGTTCATCAGGTGGAAGACCCCGGCGACGTAGCCGCCGACGCCCAGCCCGAGCATCATGTAGCCGTACTGGCTGATGGTCGAGTACGCGAGCACCTGTTTGATGTCGTCTTTGACGACACCCATGGTCGCGGCGAACAGGGCGGTGAAGCCACCGACGAACGCGATGATCGCGAGCGACGTTGGCGACAGCGCGTAGTAGCCGAACATCCGGGCGACGAGGTAGACACCGGCGGCGACCATCGTCGCCGCGTGGATCAGTGCCGACACCGTCGTTGGCCCTTCCATGGCATCCGGCAGCCAGGTGTGCAGTGGGAACTGGGCGGATTTCCCGATGACGCCGCCAAGTACCAGCAATCCAGTGATCGTGACCCAGGTCTCAGCATCGAAGCCAAAGAGGGTCTCGTTAGCATCGATGGCGCTCGAGGCTTCGGCGACGAACGAACCGTCACCCTGGAACGCGAGGGTGCCGAACGTCGCGCCGATGGCGACCACACCGAGGAGGAAGAAGTAATCACCAAATCGGGTGACCAGGAACGCCTTCTTCGCGGCCGAGGGTGCCGATTCCGTCCGGAACCAGAAACCGATGAGCAGGTACGAACAGAGGCCCACCAGCTCGAAGAACATAAACGCCATCAGCAGGTTGTCGGCGACGACGAACCCGAGCATGCTGAACGTAAAGAGCCCGAGTTCGGCGTAGTACCGACGAAGGCCGGTTTCGCCCTCGTCGTTCATGTAGCCGAGACTGAAGACGTGGACGAGGAACGCGATGAGCGTCACGATGACGAGCATCAGCGCCGACAGTGGGTCAAGCAGTATACCGAACGTGAACTCGATGGTCGTTTCGCCCGTTTCACTCAGGGCGTCGCCTGCAGCCCACGTAAAGTACGTTTCCTGGAACTCGCCACCGCTCGCGACTGCCGCGAGGACGTACAGCGATAACAGGAACGACGCAGCCGTCGCAACGATACCGGCGAACGCCCCTTTCTTGGGCATGTACTCCCCGAACAGCAACGCGACGACGAACGCCGCGAGCGGGAGCAAGACGATTGCCGGCGCCAACTCAAATGCAGTTTCCATCTATTTACCACCTCATCTCCGACGGAACCGTGACGTCGACGTCACGGAAGTTGCGGTACAACACCAGGATGATCCCGAGACCGACAGCGACCTCCGCTGCGGCCAATGCCATCGTAAACAGCGCGAAAACCTGTCCGGTGAGGTTTCCGTGATAGAAGGCAAAGGCGATCAGATTGATGTTCGCCGCGTTCAGCATCAACTCGACGGACATCAGGAACATCAGTGCGTTTCGACGCGTCAAGACCCCGAAGAGCCCGATACAGAACAGGGCCAGCGAGAGGAGTACGTAGTGTTCGACACCGACGCTCACTGCTCTTCACCCCCGTCCGTCGCTGCCGGTTCGTTTCCGGGGCCGCCCGTGACCGAGCCACTCCCGCTCGCCGTGTCGGTCGAGTCGGGGGTGCTCGAGAGCGCTGTCACCGCTTCACCTTCCTCCTCGCGTTTTGCGAGCACGAGGGAGGCGTCGAGGGCAGCGTCGAGGACGATAGCGATCAACAGGAACGAAATCAGGAACGGTTCGGTCGCTCCGAGGTTCCCCTCAGTCGACTGCAACGCCGTGTAGTCGAACATGGCGTAGCCGATTTCGGAGGTGATGGCCGTCCCGTCCGGAAAGCCCGTCATGGCACCGAAGCCAGTGTTCAACGTGATCAGCCCCATCATGGCAAACAGGATCACGGCGAGTATGCCGGGTACCATCGTTTTTCCGAGGCGGAGTTGCGGACCCTGCGTCATGCCCGCGTCACCTCCTCGTCCGGTTCCTCAGTGTCAACTTGCGTCAGCATCACGGCGAACGCGATGAGGATGAGAACCCCGCCTACGTAGACGAGAATCTGCATCATGGCGACGAACTCCGCCGCCAACATCACGTAATGAACCGCGACGCTTATCAGCGCCAGCCCCAACAGGAGTGCCGAATGCCACGGGTCCTGTAAGAGCACGACACCGACCGCGCTGGCCAGTGTAATCACGGCGAACAGCGCGAACGCGATCAGCTCGTATGTCATTGGTGTTGTCTGGTCGGGTATACCCTTTGAAGATTTCGAGATGGGCTGGTCTCGTTACTGATAATCGATTTCTCCATCGCCTTCGCCGATCCACGCCCCACGATCGGGTTCGCGTGACTCGAGCGGATCGATGTCTTTGTACCACGGGACGGCTTTCAGCTGCTCTTTGTTGTAGACGAAATCGTGTTTCGTGTCGGCCGTGAACTCGAAGTTCTGTGTGAGCAAGATGGCGTCGACGGGACAGACCTCCTCACACAGCCGGCAGTAAATGCACTGACCGATGTGTAAGTTGTACTGTTCGCCGTTTCGTTTGTCGTCGGTCACGATCTGAATCGTGTCGTTCGGACAGACGTTCTCACACTGGCGACACCAGATACACCGCTCCTGGCTGAACTTGTGAACGCCACGGAACCGGGGGGAGACATCCGGCGTGTCCTCCGGGTATTCGACCGTGAACTTGTTGCCGTCCAGTGCGTGTTTCATCGTCGTCGCCATCGATTTGAGGAGTCCAATCATGCGAAGATCACCGTGAGCATCGTGAGGGTGAGATCGGCGTCAGCCTCGAGCAACCCGACGATGAGCGCCGTGAGGACGAGGTTAGCGAAGGCGAGCACGAGCATCCCCTTCCAGCCGATCTCGATGAGCTGGTCGATTCGGACGCGCGGCAGCGCCGAGCGAAGCCACTGCGTGAACAAGAACACCGCCCAGATTTTGACGATGAACCAAACGATGCCGAGTTCTGCCGGACCAGGCCCGGCCGGGCCGCCAAGGAAGACCGTTGCGATGATCGCTCCACCGAGGAAGATGTGCAGGAACTCACCGAGATAGATCAGGACGAAATACACGCTCGAGTATTCCGTCTGATACCCCGCAACGATCTCCGTGGGAGCCTCTGGGATGTCGAACGGGTTCCGGCCAATTTCGGCGACGTTCGCCGCGACGAAGAGCACGAACGCGAACGGGTTAACGAACGCATACCACATCGGGATGTCGAGACCACCGATAGTGATCAACGTCTCTGCCTGTGCGGCGACGATTTCACTCATCTGTAAGGTGCCGGCGAAGATCACGACCGACAATCCTGTGACGACGAGTGGAATCTCGTAGGCAATATTCTGAGCTACGGCACGGAGGCCGCCGATCATCGAGTACTTGTTCGAGGACGCGTAGCCGGCCATCACCAGTCCGATGCTGGCGATCCCTGCAGTCGCGAAGACGTACGCAAGGCCGACTTCAGGGTCAGCTAACTGAATGCCCGATCCCATCGGGATCACGGCAAACCCAAGCATCGCCGACGAAGCGACGATGATCGGTGCCAGGTCGTACGCCGGTCGGTCGGCGTCCTCCGGAATAATGTTCTCTTTGGCGAGGAGTCGAACGGCGTCAGCGACGATGATCAGGAGGCCGAACGGGCCAATACGGTTCACTGCATATCGGTCGGTGAACGCCGCGGTAATTTTTCGCTTTGCCCACGGACCGGCAACGCCGGTCATCGCGAGCATGAGGTTTCCAACGATAAACGCGCCAATGAACGCCGCGATAAGCTCACCACCCACGCCGAGTTGATCGAGGCCGGTGAGTTCGCCGAGTCGTTCGGGCAACAGTGGCTCACCGACTTGTAATGGAGCCAGCGTGCTGACCGCCGAACTCATCGATCCACCTCTCCGAGCACGATGTCGAGGCTGCCGAGTGACGCGATCAGGTCAGCGATGTACTCACCCTGAGTCATCACTGGGAGCGTCGAGAGGTTGTGGAAACACGGACTCCGGATCTTGAATCGACCGGGTTTGTCCGTCCCGTCAGACCGGATGTAGATGCCGAGTTCACCCTTTGCGGCTTCGACGCCACGGTAAACTTCCGTATCCGCATCTGGTTTGAGCGTCCGGGGGACGTTCGACTGAATCTCACGGTCGTCTTCGGGCCAGTCCTCGAGGAGGTCGATACACTGCTCGATGATCTTGGCACTCTCTTCGACTTCACCCATGCGCACGAGCACGCGTGAGTAGTTGTCCATGCCGTCTTCGGTGATGACGTCCCAGTCGAGGTTCTCGTAGTAGCCGTATGGGTCGTCACGCCGCAGGTCCATGTCGATGCCCGAACCGCGTGCGGTTGGGCCGGTCGCGCCGTAGGACTTGGCAACCTCTGGCTTGAGAATGCCGGTGTCGACACATCGAATCTGGAAAATTTCGTTGGTGACGACGAGATCCTCGTATTCGGAGATTTTTCGTGGGAGCCCATCGAGGAAGTCACGAGTCTTTTCGAAGAAGTCCTCTCGAGGCTCTGGGAGGTCCCAGGCGACGCCACCGAGTCGGAAGTAGTTGAACATCAGCCGTTGACCGGTGAGGTCCTCGAGGATATCCTGCACGACTTCCCGGTCGCGGAAGGCGTACTGGAAGACCGCGTTGAAGTCACCGAAAACGTCGAGACAGAACGTCCCGAGTGCCAACATATGTGCCGCGATCCGGCACAGCTCGGCACCCAGCGTTCGGATGACCTGGGCGTATTCGGGGACCTCGATGTCCGCAAGGTCCTCGACCGCGCGTGCGTACGCCCACTCGTTGAGGAGGCCAGCGGAGACGTAGTCCCAGCGGTCTGGGTACGGCATGATCTGGTGGCGGTAGGTCCCTTGTTGGCACATCTGCTCCTCACAGCGATGAAGGTAGCCGATGTCAGGGTCGACGTCGACGACCGTTTCACCGTCGAGAACGGCCTTGACGTGCAACACGCCGTGGGTCGCCGGATGGTGTGGACCGATGTTGAGGAACATCGTATCCGTCTCCGTATCTTTCGTATCGCCTTTGAGCGGGTTGGCGTGTTCAGCCAGGGTGACCATCTGGGGCTTTTCCTGGTTGTAATCGAGCGAGAGCGGGTGCCCTTGCCACGTTTCGGGGAGCAGAATACGTCGTGGGTCGGGGTGGCCCTCGTAGTCGATACCGACGAGGTCGAAGTTCTCTCGTTCGGCCCAATCTGCAGCCCGGTAGACTGGTTCTGCAGTCTGGCTGACCGGGTTATCGGTGGACGTGGGGACGACGACACTGACTTCCTGGGTCGGGTCGTCGTACTTTTTCAGGTGATAGATCGATTCGTACCGGTCTTCGTACTGTTGTGCCGTCACACACGACAGATAGTCGAAACCAGCGCGATCACGCAAGTCAAACAGGACGTCCTGTACGTCGTCTGGCCGAATCACGAAGCCAGGAGCGTTCACGTGGTCGTCACGCTCGAGTGCCCGGTCACCGATGAGCGAGGCGAGGTCGGCCTCGCTTCCCTCGAGGTCACCGTCGACCGGTTCGAGGCCCGTGCTCATGGCGAATCACTCCAGTTGTACCGCATAACGAGGTCGTCTTCGTCGATCTGATCGGCGAGTTTCTGTACGAGCTCATCCTGTGGCAGATCGCCGAACTGCTCGAGTTCGTACGGCTTGACCACGACAGGTGAGGATTCACCGTTGGCGATCCGTTCTTGCAGCTTTGCGACACCGTAAATCAGTGCCTCGGGTCGTGGTGGACACCCTGGAACGTGGATGTCGACCGGGATGATCTCCTCGGCACCTTTGACCACGTTGTACCCTTCCTGGAACGGGCCACCAGAGATCGTACACGAACCCATCCCGACGACGAATTTGGGTTCAGGCATCTGGTCGTAGACGCGTTTCATTCGCGGGCCGAATTTCGAAACGATCGTCCCGGGAACGATGATCACGTCCGCCTGTCGTGGCGATGCCCGTGGGACGCCGGCTCCGAAGCGATCCATGTCGTGTTTGATCGCGTAGGAGTGGATCATTTCGATACTGCAGCACGCGATACCGAACTGCAGCATGAACATCGACGAACCCCGGACCCAGTTCATGAACTGATCGAACTTGGTCAGGATAAATGGGGATGCACCGAAGGCCTCACGAAGCTTCGAATTCATTCGCGCGTCGACACCTTGGCCCATGCGTGCGTCGCGGTCCTCCGTCGATGGAGCGGTACTGTCGTATATCTGTTGGGTTGGTTCGTTACTCATGGTCGATCGACCTCGGTTTCGACCTGTCCGGGCGTCTTCGCCCACTGTACGGCGCCATTGCGCCAGGCCCACGCGAGTCCAACGACGAGGATGGCGACAAACAGCAACATGGGGCCGAGTGCGTGCAGCAGTCCGTACTCCTCAGCTGCGAGCGCATCGGTGTATGTGACCGCCCATGGGAACAGCAGGACGGTCTCGATGTCGAAGACGACGAAAAGAAGCGCAACCATGTAATATTGAATATTAAACCGGATGCGCGTCCCGCCAGTCGGCACCTCGCCACTCTCGTAGGTGGCACGTTTGCTCATTTCGGGTACACTCGGCCGTATGAGGTACGACACCGCCATCATCGCAAGCGGTATTAGTAGCCCCACAAGCGCCAGCGCCCCGATGGCTATCCAATCATTCATCTCCGTAACGTGCGGCCGTTGGAAACGCACCCATATAAGGGTTGATTCTTTGCGTTTCGGCCGGTTTCGGCCGACTGGGCGGGTCGTGGCTGCCATCGCTCGAGTGAGGGTCACGACTGACGTCACACCCGTGATGGGGCACAGCGGTCACCTCAAGGTGACACCACTCCCGAGTCGACGGGAGAACCCAACGGCGCACAAACCGATACTGACCGATTACCTGAACGCCTGCACGCCATCGTCGTGCAGCGCTCGAGAGACGGTGCCGACCCCCTCACGCAACTCGTCGTGATAGGCGACCAGTCGTTTGCGGACCGGTTCGTGCTGTCTGGCAAGGATCTGTGCCGCAGATAATGCCGCGTTGAACGATTTACCGGCGTCGACGGTGACCAGCGGCGCGCCCGCGGGCATGCCGATGACGCTGTCGACCGATTTCTCCTGTACAGGGACCCCGATCACCGGAAGCGGGTACGCGATGGAGGCCGTCATATTCGGCAGGTCTGCCGATTTCCCTCCGGCACCGGCGATGATTACCTCGAGCCCGCGATCCTCGGCCGTCTCGGCGTAGGCCGTCATCAGGTCCGGGGTGCGGTGGGCGGAGGTGACGTACACCTCGAACGTGAACCGTTCCTCGGGCGGTGCGTCGTAGTCTGTCTGTTCGGCAAAGCCAAGTTCGTCGACGAAGGCGTCGTAGGCACCGGGACGGTCGCCGCCGGTGAGCATCACCTCGAGGTCGGAATCGCTCCCCATGACGATGCCCACGTCGGGCGTCTCCTCGGTAGGTCGATCCTGGTCGGCCTGGCGGTGCAATCGGTCGATGAGGTCGGCGACGGCGTCTCCCATATCATCATCAGCGAGGCTAGGGGTTGTGAGCGTGACGATTGTGTCTGCCTCGGTTGTCGGTGTGAGACCCACCCGACATCAAAAAGGCGTCCGCTACTCCGTCGCCCGGAATGTCACGGCCTCCCGGAGTGATCGTGCCCGCTCGAGTTGTGCGTCGCGTGATTCACCATCCGCCTGCAATACGGTCACGTGTCCCATTTTTCTGAGGGGACGGGCCTCCCGTTTGCCATACCAGTGGAGGTTCGCCGTCGATGACTCGAGCACCCGTTCGACGTGTGCGAGCGCTGCGGGACATGACTGGTCGACGTCGGCTAACAGGTTCGTCGAAACCGTTTGACA
>PUKM01000210.1 GCA_003552325.1 Natrialbaceae archaeon
AGTCGACCACGACGACGAACTCGAGCTCACGAGCCTCGAGGACGGGGAGGAACGACGGAGTCAGTCCGTCAACGTCGACGACCGAATCGTGTGTCTGCCCACGGCCACCTGGGAGTGTACCGTCTTTCGTGAGGCCGCCGAGGAGAACACGACAGTCGAAGGAATGCCTGGCGACTATTGGTACGCCTATCTGGACGACGAATTCTACCGTATTCAAGAAGGCGACCCCTTCGAACTCGAGTTCGATCCTGTCGATGCCGATGAGGCCCTCTCGTTCCTTGCGACCGATGCAAATCAGCTCTCGAGTGCCGAACGTGAGACGCTCGAGGACGGCCAGACGCGGTCGGCAGAGACGTTCACTCACACGAACGAACTCGTCGAACACGATGACGGCTATGCCGTCATCCTCCAGACTGGACAGAAGTCATACAGCGGCTGGGCCGGTTCGACGTGCTCCTCGAGCGGTGATGGCTTCTGTGACGACGCCGATCGGACGCGAACTGCCAGCGTCGCACAGAGCGGCTTCCTCGCCGCCGCTGGACTCATCGGCGTCGTGCTTGGTGGGTCGTCGCTGATTCGCCATGTGCGTGGCGCTCGAGAGCACTAACTGACGAGTGCAGGGCTGTAGAAAGGTGTTCGTTACTCTAGACTCGTTTGCCGTCTTCGACGTACGGCAGCGACTCGGCTGTCTCATTCACCGACTGTGCGTTGGCTTTCATCAACGCCGTCGTATCCCAGACACCCTCGAGGAGGGCCTTGCGCTGTGCCTCGTCAACGGATACGTCGGCGGTGGTGTCACCGTAGGTGACCGTCTCACCGGCGACGTCGACCCCGAGGTCACCATCTGGATTGGCCTCGATCC
Organism: Natrialbaceae archaeon; assembly: GCA_003552325.1. Taxonomy (GTDB): domain Archaea; phylum Halobacteriota; class Halobacteria; order Halobacteriales; family Natrialbaceae; genus Natronosalvus. The sequence continues at coordinate 863 of PUKM01000210.1, forward strand.
AGTCCTGTATGGCCGTCACCGTCTCCGCGTCGGCCTCGAGCGTCGGCATCCCGAGTGCGAGGCAGTTCCCCGCGAAGATTTCGGCGAAGCTCTCGCCGATGAACGCGTCGATGCCCCAGCGCATGAGTGCTTGTGGGGCGTGCTCGCGTGAGGAGCCACAGCCGAAGTTGGCGTTGACGACCATCACCGAAGCGTCCTGGTGGGTTGGCTCGTTGAGCGGGTGGTCCTTTTGATTGTCGTCATCGTCGAATCGCTGATCGAAGAACGCGAACTCACCGAGGCCGTCGAAGGTGACGACTTTCATGAACCGCGCGGGGATGATCTGGTCGGTGTCGATGTCGTTGCCACGGATGGCAACGCCGGTTCCTGTGACCGATTCGACGCTCGGGATGTCGACTTCGTCGCTCATACGGCCACCTCCTTCATCGTGCGGACGTCAGTCACTTCCCCGGTGATCGCAGCCGCAGCGACCATCCGCGGGGTCATCAACACTGTCCGCCCCTCCTTGCTGCCCTGTCGGCCGACGAAATTTCGATTTGAGGAGGAGGCACAGGCCTCATCGCCCTCGAGTTGATCCTCGTTCATGCCGAGGCACATCGAACACCCGGCACCGCGCCAGTCGAAGCCAGACTCGGTGAATACCTCGTCCAGCCCTTCGGCTTCCGCAGCGGCTTTCACTTGCTGGCTGCCGGGAACGACCATCGCGCGCACATCTGGGTGGACCTCGCGGCCTGCGACGATCTTTGCCGCCCGTCGGAGGTCGGGCAGCCGAGCGTTGGTACACGAGCCGAGGAACGCGACGTCGATGTCGTATCCCTCCATCGTCTCGCCCGGTTCGACGCGCATGTGTTCCTGTGCACGTCGGGCCGTCTCGACTTTCTCCGCCGGGAGGTCGTCCGGATGTGGAATCGGTTCCGTGATGCCGACGCCCTGGCCAGGGGTGGTCCCCCAGGTGACGACCGGCTCGAGCGAACCCCCATCGATCGTGACGATGTCGTCGTACTCGGCGTCCGCATCCGAGCGAATCGACTCCCAGTAGGCCTTTCGCTCTTCGAAGGCGTCGCCCTTTGGGACGCGGTCCCGTCCCTCGAGCCACGCGTAGGTGGTCTCGTCGGGGTTGACGTAGCCCGCACGGGCCCCACCCTCGATGGACATATTGCAGATGGACATCCGCCCTTCCATGCCGAGGGTTTCGATGGCTTCGCCGGCGTATTCGTAGACGTACCCGACGCCACCTTCGGTGCCGAGGCGGCGAATAATTTCGAGGATGACGTCCTTTGCCTCGACGGCCTCGCCGAGTTCGCCGGTCACCTCGATTTTTCGAACCTGTTGTTTCTCCATCGCGATGGTGCCAGTGGCCAGCACGTCTCGGATCTGACTCGTGCCAATCCCGAACGCGAGTGCGCCAAAGGCCCCGTGGGTCGACGTGTGGGAGTCCCCACAGACGATCGTCATCCCTGGCTGCGTAAGCCCTTTTTCCGGCCCGATCACGTGGACGATCCCCTGTTCGCCCGTTTCCGGGTGGGAGAACTCGATGCCCGACTCACGTACGTTTTCCTCGAGCTCGGCCATCATCTCCTCGGCGGCATCGTCACGGTATGGACGCTCTTTGCTCGAGGTCGGCACGATGTGATCGACCGTGGCGTGTGTCAGATCGGGGTAGGCCACCTCGAGGTCTCGCTCTCTGAGCATCCCGAACGCTTGGGGGCTGGTAACCTCGTGGATGAGGTGGAGACCGACGAACAGCTGATCCTGGCCGGTGGGAAGGCGGGTGACCGTGTGACGGTCCCAGACCTTGTCGTAGAGCGTTCCCTCACTCATTTTTTACGTCGGCGTCTTCAGCGGGCGGTTGATCCTTTTGTGTGCCACGTTCGAACACCGCGTTGGCGCTGTCGGCGTCTTTTGGTGGGGTGTGGCTCACTGTTTTCATTGTCCTTTCGTCGTCCTCGCTTTCCTCATCCCCCACGGCGTTCGCTTCGCCGCCATCGGCGACCACGATTGGGCCACGACTGAACAGGTGGCCGGCGCTCTCACCGGTGTATGGATTGCGGTGGCTGACGTGTTTCATCTGCTGTCGATTCGTGTCGGTCGGTGGTCGGTTTCGGTTTCGCGTCATCGGATTAGTCGTCTGCTGGCACTTCTGCCGGGTCGTTCTCGGTCGATTCCTCCCATTCGAACAGGTCGCGCAGGGGCTCGCCGACCGCTTCGATTTCGTGAGCTTCGTCCTGGCGTTTGAGCTGGGTGTACGATGGCCGGCCCGCCTGGTTCTCGTTGATCCACTCGCGAGCGAACTCGCCGTTCTGAACCTCCTCGAGCACCTCTTCCATGTTCTCGCGGACGCCCTCGTCGACGATGCGGTGGCCGCGGGTGAGGCCGCCGTATTCGGCCGTGTCACTCACGGAGTACCACATGCCGCCGATGCCGTCTTCGTACATCAGGTCGACGATGAGTTTGAGTTCGTTCAGACACTCGAAGTAGGCCATCTCGGGGGAGTAACCAGCATCGACGAGCGTCTCGAAGCCGTGCTGGACGAGGGCGGTGACGCCGCCACAGAGGACGGCTTGCTCGCCGAAGAGGTCGGTCTCGACTTCCTCTTTGAACGTCGTCTCGACGACCCCTGCGCGAGTGCCGCCGATGGCCTGGGCATAGGCCAGGGCTTCTTCTTTTGCCTCGCCCGTCGCGTCCTGATACACGGCGATGAGCGTCGGTGTCCCGCCGCCGTTTACGTAATCGCGGCGAACGATGTGGCCCGGTCCTTTGGGGGCGGCCATCGTCACGTCGACGTCTTCGGGCGCCTGGATCTGGTTGTAGTGGACGTTGAACCCGTGGGCGAACATGACGGTGTTACCCGCCTCGAGGCCGTCCTCGACGGCTTCGAAGACGGCGGGCTGGATCGTGTCCGGGACGAGGAACATGACGATATCCGCCTCTGCCGTCGCGACGTCGGGGGTCGTGACGCGGAGTCCGTCTTCCTCGGCCTGGGGCCACGAGGTCGAATCCTCGCGCAGGCCCACGACCACGTCGACGCCGCTCTCGTGGAGATTGCGTGCGTGGGCGTGGCCCTGGCTGCCGTAGCCGAGGACGGCAACGGTCTTGTCCTGGATGTAGCTTGCGTCGGCGTCGTCGCCATAGTATACGTTCGTCGTGAAATCGTCGGTGGTGTGTGTGTCAGTCATCGTCTGCTGGAACGGTGTGTTGGGTAGGTTGTTCGGTGTGCTGTGCCTCCACGGTGGCCGTGTCATCAGTCCCGCGAGCCAAGGCGGTCGTCCCCGTGCGGGAGATTTCGCGGATCCCGAACTGGCTGAACGCCTCGATTGCGGCGTCGATTTTCTGGCGGGCACCGGTGATCTCGACGGTCGCGGTGTCGGGGCTCGCGTCGACGGTTTTGCCGCCGAACATGTCGGCAACGGCGGCAACCCGGTCCGGTCTGGTCGCGTTGACCTTCACCAGCGCCAGTTCCCGGCGCATTGCGTCCGGCTCGAGCTCGCGCACGGCGATCACGGGGATGAGTTTCCGGAGTTGTTTTTTGATCTGTTCGATCCCGGGGTCGGATTCCTCGACCACCAGGGTAATGCGGGCCTGGTCGTCGTTCTCCGTGGGGCCGACGGTCAAACTCTCGATGTTGAACTGGCGTCTCGAGAACAGTCCCGAGACGTCAGAGAGGACACCGGGTTCGTGTTCGACCAGTGCCGAGATCACGGTTCGGCGTGTTGGGCGAGCGGCTTCGACGGCCGGATCGATCCGGATGCCGAGTTCGTTTCGTTTGCCCGCTGGCGTTGGCCGCTCTTCCGGTGGTGGTCCCTCCAGCCCACCGGTCATGCGAACCACCCCGAGGTTTGCGTGACGTCGAAAGTCCTCGCGCGTTCGGCAGTCATAGCTGGTCCTCCGTGAGGGCGAACTGGCCGTTGTCGCCACCACTTGGCACCATCGGGTAAACGTTCGCGTGGGGGTCGATGTGGGCGTCGATCACCGAGGGGCCGTCGTACTCGAGCGCGGCTTCGACGGTCTCGGCGACCTCGTCGTAGTCGTCGATGCGGAAGCCTTTCGCCCCGAACGCTTCGGCGAGGGTGTCGAACTCTGGACACCAGTTGTACTCCGATGCCGAGTGTCGGCCCTCGAAGAAGGCGTCTTGCCACTGGCGGACCATGCCGATGTACTCGTTGTTCAGCACGACGACCGTGATATCCAGGTTCTCGCGGACGGCCACGGCCAGTTCCTGAATCGTCATCAGGAACGACCCGTCACCCTCGAAACAGACGATTTCCTGATCGTCATCAGCAGCCAGTCGCGCACCGATGGCTGCGGGCAGGCCGTAGCCCATCGTTCCGAGGCCGTGACTCGAGATCCACGTGCGTGGTTCGGTGTAGGTCCAGTACTGGCAGGCCCACATCTGGTGTTGGCCGACGCCCGTGGTCACGATGGCACGGTCACTCGTGGCTTCGTCCAGTGCCTCGACGACGAACTCGGGTTTCAACGGCTCGTCATCGGGTGTTTTGTAGGCCATCGAGTAGTCGGATTTCCACTGTTGACACTGTGCGCGCCACTTCGTAGCCTTTGGTGCGGTTCGGACCTCGGTCGTCAGTTGCTCGAGCACCGTGGCCGCATCGCCAACGAGTGGATACTCCGCGTGGACGTTCTTGCTGATCTCCGCCGGATCGATGTCGATGTGGATGACTTCGGCGTCGGGGGCGAAGGTTTCGATACCCCCCGTCAGTCGGTCGTCGAATCGCGTCCCGACGGCGATCAAGGTGTCACAGTGGGTGATCGCCATGTTGGCGTACCCAGTGCCGTGCATCCCGCCCATCTCCATCGCCAGTTCGTGATCTTCGGGGAACGCGCCGAGTCCCGGCATCGTCGTGACGACCGGAATCTCGTGTTCGATGGCGAACGCTCGAGCCTCCGCGGTGGCGTCACCTTTGATGACGCCGCCGCCGAGTAACATCGTCGGTCGCGTCGACGCCTCGATCCGTCTGGCTGCCTTGTGGACGATGTCCGGGTCCGCGGACTCCCTGACTTCGTATGTCGACGGCGTCTTCGGGGGCGCTGGTTCGCGCGTGCTCGAGGTGTCACTCAGGGTGACGTCTTTCGGCAGGTCGACGACGGTTGGGCCCGGTCGGCCGGTGTTGGCGAGGGCAAATGCCTCGCCAACCTCGTCACCGACGGTGTCAGGATCACTTGCGAAGGTGTTCGCTTTCGTGATCGGTTTCGTGACGCCGGTCGTGTCCGTCTCCTGGAACGCGTCGTTGCCGACCATGCCGGTTGGGACCTGTCCCGTCAGCGCGATCATCGGGTCGGAGTCCATGTCCGCGTCGGCGATCCCCGTCACGAGATTCGTCGCCCCGGGACCGGACGTTGCGAGGCACACCCCGGGTTCGCCTGCAACGATCCCGTAAGCGTCTGCGGCGTGGGACGCCCCTTGCTCGTGGGCCATGGTGATGTGTTCGATGTCGGCGTCGTAGAGGGCGTCGTAGACGGGCATGATCGCCCCACCCTGGACGCCAAAGGCGTACTCGACGCCCGCGTTCTCGAGCGCACGGACCACCGATTCGGCTCCCGTCGTCACCGGGGTGCGTTCTGCGGTTGTGTCGTCTTGTGGTGTCGATTCGGTGTCGGCTCTGGGGGAAACTGATGTGGCGCGCTCGCTCATCGATACCCCTCCATCGGTGCTCGAGCGGCAATGGCCGAGCTATGTCGTAACTGCTGGTTTGTGTCTGCTGTCGTGACTGTCATGTGTGGTCGAATATCTGACGCCACCGGAGGCGTCACCTGTCGGTTGGGAATCGGTGCGAGGTCGGGACGGAGAGTGGGTGAAAAAGGGGCTAGGCGGCCCCTACAATAATGAGCGCGAGGGAGACACCGCTGTCGACAGGCTGGGTCGACGTGGTGTTGGTCCTCATTACCTCGTATGTAGCTCCCTCGAGGGTTATAACCCTTCCTCGAGTGGCAATCGTTGCACGAATCCAGCCCCCAGTGTGCCAGCGGGTGCTGGCGGTGGGATGCAAACACGGGGGACACGGCTACGCCCGCACCTCCTCTCGTTCGTGCGCTGGCAGCGAGGCTACCCCTTCGTCTTCCGCGAATCGCTCGAGGTCGGCGACCGTGACACGGCGCTTTTCGGCCCCGTAATCTTTGACGCGTCGGGTGATCGCTCGCACCTCGGTTTCGGTCGGGTCGTAGCCCGTTTCGACGAGCCGTTCGCGCACGGAGTGCGTGCCGGTGTGTTTCCCAAGTACCAGTCGGCGACGGGCCCCGACCATCTCGGGAGTCATGACGCCCGGTTCGAACGTGTCGGCGTTCTCGATGACACCAGCCGCGTGGATTCCGCTCTCGTGGGAGAACGCGTTCGCGCCGACAACTGGTTTGTTCGAGGGGACCGGGACGCCGCTGCGTTCGGCGACGACCTGTGACAGCTCGGTGATTCGGGTGGTGTCGATACCGGTGTCGGCCTGGTAGACCGATTCGACGGCCATCACGAACTCCTCGTAGGCAGCGTTTCCAGCACGCTCGCCGATGGAGTTGACCGAAACCTGTGCTTGCTCGGCACCGGCTTCGATCCCGGCCAGGGCGTTTGCCGTAGCCAGGCCGAAGTCGTCGTGAGTGTGGACGTCGATCCGTGCGTCAGTGTGTGCACAGACCGTCTCGATCAGGTCATAGAACCGCCGTGGGGTGGCAACCCCACAGGTGTCCGGGATGTTGATCCAGTCCGTTTCGGCCGCCGTCACAGCCTCGATGACCTCGAGTAAGTAGGTTTCGTCGGTTCGGGTGGCATCCATCGGCGAGAACATACAGGTGGCTCCCGCCGCTTTGACGCGTTCGACGGCCTCGGTGGCTCGTTCGACGACGGCTTCGCGACTCGAGTGCATCGAATCTTCGATCTGGACGTCACTCGTCGAGACGAAGACGTGGACCATCTCGACGCCGGAATCCAGTGCTGCCTCGATGTCCGAATCGACGACACGAGCGAGTCCGCAGGTCGTCGTTTGGGTCGCTGCGGCAATCTCGGAAACGGCTTCGAACTCGGCATCAGAATTGACGGGGAATCCCGCTTCGATGACGTGTGTGCCCATTTCATCCAGGAGTCGCGCAATATCGCGTTTGTCCTCCATCGAGAAGGACGTACCTGGGGACTGTTCGCCATCGCGCAGGGTCGTATCGAAGACGCGTGCTGTTGCGAATTCGTCAGTAGAGTCTAACGTGCCCTGGAAGAACTCGACCGCCCTGAGGGGTCTCAGAGCCGGTGTCGGTTGGAGTCGACATTGTATCTAATCCCCAGGACAGTGGTGGTATATAAACCTGGTGTTGGTGCGGATTTTGACGGGGAAGGATTTTACATTGGGGGCCCAACAGGTCCGAGAAACGCATGCAGTAAATGCTTCGGGGTGATATTATGGACCTTATATTCCCCTATCTACACACCGGTAGCAACCAACACGGTAATCCATGACACTGTAAATTTCGCCCCAGGTATGTAGAATCGAACATTCTCGTCGGTCACGCGCACTTTCGACTGACCGTTTGTACACTCGGACTCGAGTCACCTCGAGTAGGCACTGCCAGCAGCTCAGGGTTGAGTGGCAGTGAGAACGGCCGCCGGGAACTACACAGCCACGAATAGTCCCACGGCGGCCGGCGTGTTGAGCATGAGTGATCCACCATGACACGGCAACAGACGTGCAGACGTGTCACGTTGCGTGCGAACCGTGTGGTTCACACCCACCAGCACTCACGGGGTTGGTTTGAAGCCTGTACATCGTCGTCGGGGGAACCCGTCGACATTCCATTATTGGACGTGTGGGGTAATAAATGGCTGTGTAGTCGCAATCTTTTCGCGCCAGGGTGTTTAGGACACCTATTCGTTTTGTTTGAAGCCGAATAATGTGTTGATTGCTGGTTTCTTCGAAGCACGCATAGCCGAGAATACCCGAGTTGTTCACTTCGTCTTTTCACACACCCAGCGCCCGAGCACACACCCGACACTCGAGCGATTACCGATCGGGAACCGCTGCCTGACCCCGGCCGGCTAACGTCTCACTTACCAACGTCGCGTGACTCCGACGCAGTCGTTCCGAGAGTGCCTGGTGTGAGATGTCTAACTCAGCGGCCAGCTCTTTGAGGGTGATCTGCCGTGGCACGTCGAAGTACCCCCGTTCGTGTGCCGCAACGATCGTCTCGTACTGCGTTCGTGTGAGGTTCGTTCCCTCGTGCACTGCTCCATCGAGGCTGGTCATCCGGGTGACGGTCACTGAAAATCCAGCCGTGACGAACTCGTCGTGGGCTTTCGAGACCGAGTATCGGTCGTGAAACAGTAATTCGACCGACCAGGTCCCATCGTGGCCAACCAACTCGAGTACCGCTCCCTGATTTTCCGACACCAGCGCCTCGAATCGACTGATCTCCGTTGCCGGCTCGAGCCGGAACAGCCACGCCTCACCGGTCTCCGTGAGACTCGCCACAACCGAGAGCGACGGGTCGGCCTCGAGGGCATCTCGGGCTGCCCGATAGTCCGGCCCGGAGGCGACGACGAGTGGCGCTCCGGTGCCAACCACGCCCACAAACTCGAGTCGGAGCGTCGGCACCCGGCGAAATGCCACGGCGCCCGCGAACTGTTCGGCAGGGACCTCGAGTTCGATGAGAGTTGCCATCACCGGGTGTCACCACAACCGCCTATAGGGGAGGTCTGATACCGGTAGGTGTCCCCGCCTCCATCGATCGATGACTCTCCTGACTCGTGAGGGATTTGGCACTGCTTACCAGTCACGTACGACGGTATCCACTCGAGGTCAGTGTCCTCAATACTGCAGAGAAAATGCCCGGGGAGGGCTCCGAACCCTCGATCTCCGCATGTCCCAGGTTCGAGGCTCGGCAGAGTCCTCGAGGAACACGGAGGCTTCCAAGGCGAAACCGCACCGAATCTCTGAACCCTATGAGTGCGGCGCTATGTCCAGCTAAGCCACCCGGGCTTGCGGCACTTTCGGCTTTGGTGCTGGCTTTCTTTAACCTTCCCATTCGAGGGCGGCGTGCGGTCAGCACCCACGGATTTATGCCACGCCTGTGCGAAATTCCCGTCATGACCGTTCCCGGGATGGTGCAATCGAACCTCGAGGGCGAGGAAATCGCCGCTCGCGTCACCCTCGGTGACGACGACGAACTGTTTATCACACCGACGCGAACGCTGATTTACCGCGCCAGTGGTCTCTTGAGTGATGAGTCCGTCGACGAGTATCCTCACAATGCCGACCGGCTGACGCTCACGGAAAAGCGACGAAAGACGAAATTTACCTACGAGTACGCCCTCGAGGGTGAACGCTCGTTCACCATTCCGGCGACTCGAACGGAGGACGTTTTGCATCCGGTTCTCGCAGGGGTATTGAACGGAAACGGCATTACCGACCCCGGTGAGACCGTCGTCCAGACGTTCCGTTTCAGCGAGGTCACGGTGATCGTGACCAGCGATAGACTCGTCAAACACATCGGCGCTGCCGTCTGGGACACCGACTTCGAAAAGTACCACTACGACGACGTGACGAACCTCTCATTTGAGGAGGGAAGCGTCGCGACCCAGGTCGTCCTCGAGACCGACGGTCGCCAACAGCGGCTCAAGATTCCCAACGACCAGGTAGACGAGGTACGTGAACGTATCAAGCGGGCACTGTGTTCGTACTACGACGTCGGCTCGATTGGGGAGCTCAACGCGTTGCTCGAGCCCGAGGAGGACGAACGCGAGGCGTCGACATCGACAGTCGACTTCGGGCCCGGTGTCGATCCACTCGATGCAAATCCACCAGTTCTCGAGGAGAC
>PUKM01000085.1 GCA_003552325.1 Natrialbaceae archaeon
TAAAAGATGATTTACAGTTGCTAGAGAAGTACAATATCATTTCTTATCGAGAGCAAGATAAAAATCAGCAGGCATACATTTTATACGAGCATATTAAAATTGAGAATGAATGGTTAATTTCCTCTTCACAGTAGCAGAATAAACTTTCGATCTCGAAAAAGTAGATTGGTTCTAGACCCTGTGAAGGCTGTCAACTCTTTCTTATGCAAAACGAAGCAGGGGCCATTAAATCTCCGGCTGTCTCTTCCCCACCGCAAAAATCAACCTTGATATCCAAGGGGGATATGATAAATATCTGGTTATACAAACTGTGCTTGAAAGACATGCAAACAAAGCTTAACGGAACTAACAAGAGCAGTGAAACATAATCCACAGCCCGAGACACCTGAATATTTTGAATTGTATGTATGGCCTTTCGCGATATTAATTAAGGCATACATAACAGAAAATAGTCTTTTACCACCTCCGTTGGTGGCGGTGTTGGATAAGGTTGAGCAACAGATCCCTGAAAAAGTGAGAGATTGTTAATGGGTCACATAAACAAACTCGCTGACGCGCTCGTTGAAGAGACGAGCGTCTACCCCGCGATCCAAGTTGACGACGAACTGTACGAAACCTACCAAGAGGGGATCGCGCTCGCCGAACAGACCTCCGGCCCCCGCCTCCGGGTGCGGCCACCAAGAGAGAACGAGGGCATGGACGCCAGTATCAACCTCTATGAAACCGTCCACGAGCCCCGCGAGAAGAAACTCGGATTTGGACGCTTCAAAGCCATCCAGACCGACTCTCACCAACACGCCTATGAGATGGTCTATGACGGCGGGAAATTGCAGTTCTACCTCAAACCCGACACCCGCGTCGACGCTAACCAGTTCGAGCGACAGATCCGCAAAAACTACCCCAACTCCCAGATCGCCGAAGCCGACGATATGTTCCCCAAATTCGAGAAAGGGGATTACGTCGCGATGGCCGGGATGCGGCTCAAACAGCCCTTCTACTACCCGATCAAGTGCAAAATCTCAGAAGAAGAGTTCGAGGTCGACCCCTACGGGGACATTACCTCCGACATGGTGGTCGAAGAGGACCAAATCTCGGACGGTACCCGCGTCACAGCCGAAGACTGTCGAGTGATGGTCCAGACCATCTTCGAGCCCGCACGCAACGTCTGGACCAAGAAGCTCCCCTACGGGCGGAACGTCACCGAGGCCGCCGCCCAGATCAAAGAAGGGCAACTGACGGGCAACCACATACAGGGGTGGGAGCTTCGCGATCCCGGCTCGAAACGGAAGCGCAGCGCCAAAATCGTCGACAAGCTCCACGGCGCGAAAGGCTACTACATGACCATCCGTGTCGTCGCGATCTCGCCGTATCAAGAGATCGCCGAGCGGCGCTGTAACACGGTCGCGAGCGACTTTGAGAAATACTACAACTCGTTCACCGAGCAGGGGCTTGAACCGTACTCGATCGATCCCGAGGACATTCCCCACCACCTCAAGCAAGTCGCCGCCCGGACACACGACATTAGCTGGTTGAGCCGGGTGAAGTTCGGCCCGGGAGCGCCCGCCGTTCTCCAACCCGTGTCGGCACTCGGGAGTATCGCCCACATCCCGAACGAGGAGATCAACACGCCGGTCGTGGATTGGGCGAAACAGCAGACCGGCCCCGGTGTGCCCGCAGAAGCCGGTCAAAGAGACGACGAGAAGCGGAAAGAGGAGGGCGACAACAGGCGAGGACTTGAGCTTGAGCGTAGAGGGCGGAGAGACACAGAAGGTGTGTACCACGCAGACCACAGGCCGAACCCACGGAGCGACCCCCGGCCCATGCAAGACAACACGCAGTCAGCCACGCCCGCGACTCAAAACGGGCACGCCGCCGAACATGGCACCGTTGCCGAGGCGGCAGATGCGCCCTCCGAAGCGGATGCAGAGGAGTTTAACCAACAAAATGGGGCAGATGATGGCGAAACGTTGGTTAAAGACTCAGAGCCCGACCCATTCGCCGAAGAGCCTGTTGGGAGCATCTATCAGGAAGGCCCCTACCCAACAGAATCAGAGCCAGCCGAAGGGCAAAAATCCACGGAAGGCGTCATGGGTGACCTGTTTGAGCCGTCCGACGATGGCGACACCGAAGAGAGTGGCGAGAGCAGCGACGACCCCGAGGTGACATGGGGGGCCGCAGACGTTGAGAGAGGTGCAGGCGGCCAGCAGAATAGCGCCGAGAACGAATCACAGTAACTCCTGAGAGCGAATCTATGTTCAGCATATTTGGCGGAAGCGATGATGATGAGCCCGATGGTGATCCCATCCGAGAGATTGACGTCCGGCATACACGCTCCCGAATCAGGGAGGTAATCGAAGCGATCGAGAGCAAGAACCTCAGTCTTGAGGACCGGAAAGAGATCGATCAAGAGCTTGAAGGTATCCTTGGTCACATCGACGTGATCACCACCAACAGCCAGCACCCGACATGGGTTCCGCCGGAGAAGAATCCACGTCCCGAGGAGCTGATCAGCTCGCTGGAAAGTGGGAAAGAACTGCTCGATATTGACAACATCTCCGATGGGTACGTTGAAGATGCCCAGAAGATCCAGAACGGGCTTGTCTATCTTATCGACCGGATCGCCGAGATGGACGAGTTTGAGTACGCCTACACCGAGATCGACCGCGACACTCAGTACGGTGCAGAACTCCAGTCGCTCGGTATCCCCGAAGAGGTCGACCTTGACGAACTTCCACCCGGTCAAGATGGCGTCGAAGTCTACGCGACGGGTGAAGCCGAAGAAGCTCTCCGTGACATCCCACGCGAGCACCCAGACGCTCCGCTGTTCGTCGGGAAAGGCACCCGGAACGGTCGAGATGCGTCGATCGACAAGAACCACCTCTTCCGGCACCGCGCCGTCTTCGGCGTCACGGGGTACGGGAAGTCCACCCTCCTGACCAACGACGCTCGCCAGCTCATCGAAGCCGGGGCCGGACTATGCTTTATCGACCCGAAAGGTGACGACTCCTTCCGGTTGATGCAGACGATTCCTGAGCACCGACTTGACGACGTGGTGTGGATCGAGCCCGGCGCGACCGGCGACCACCTCTCCGGGTTCAACTTCATCACCATCAACCAAGACCCCGACGACGACGAATACGACGCCGCGCTCGCTTCGCTGGTTGACGATCTCAAGAAGATGCTCGCCGCCAGCGACGACTACTGGGGGCCACGCATGGACCGGGTTGCAGGCTCGCTCATCACCGCGATGAACCTGTATAACGCCCAGACCCCGGACGACGCCCCGGAGATGAACCTCGTGGATATGTATTATGTCCTCAAATCCGAGGCGTCACGGTTCGAGTTTGCCGCCCGGGTCAAAAAGGCCGGCTTCCACTTCGTCGCCCCACACCTCGAAACCATCTCGAAAATGAGCGAGGACGACCTTGAGCCGTTGCTCGGTCGATTCCTCCCGTGGATCCAGAACCCGGTCGCCCGGCGCATGATCGGCTTCCGCTCCGGCGGGGTCAACATCCCCGAGGCGATCGACAACGACAAGATCATCATCGTCCGGATGGGCTCACAGCCACGCGAGCTCAAGCAGATGCTCGGGATGGCCGTCATCCGGCGTATCTGGTCGCACATCCGCGCCCGGTCGCTCCGGTCGCAGTACGAGCGTAAGCCGTTCTACCTGTTTTGTGACGAGTTTGACAACCTCGCACTCGGGGATGATACGATCCCCGCGATGATCTCCGAGAGCCGGTCATACCGGCTGGCAATGACGCTCGCCAACCAGTACCCGGCCCAACTCCCGGGGAACGTCGTGGACGCGATCACGACGAACTGTGATACGATCATGTCGTTCAATCCCGGTGACCAGAAATCCGCGAGAACCTACAACACGCAGTTGGGGCTTGATCCACAGGATCTCACCGAGGAGGTGAACTTCCATGTGTGGATGCGAACGACGATCAGCGAGAACATGGAACGCTCCGAGGCGTTCCGCGTGTATGTCTACCCACCGTTCCCGCCGCTCCGAACGACAGACGAGGCCCAAGCGGCGATCGACGCCAGCCTCAAGAAGTTGGGGCGGCGGCGGCGCAGCGACGAGGAAGTGTATCAGAACCTCCTATTCAACGAAGGGCAAGGCCGGTGGGAAACAGGTGTCGGGCGGTATATCGCGATGGCACAGGACGCCGACGAGAAGCGGATGTATCTTGACGACCTCCTTGCCCAGACCCCAATGCCGGACGACCCGAACATCAAAGGCGCGGAAGACCGCGACACCTCACCCGGCGGGCTACTCCCGTCAAGCGCAGGTACAACCGGGGCGGGTCGCCAACAGACGAGCACAGCCGACAGCGCGAAAGGAGTCGTGGAGCGGCACCTCGATGCTGTCCTCGAAAGCATCTTCGCCGCCCGGCTTCGGGCAGGGAAAGAGCCCAACGAGTACGTCCCGCTTGACGACGCGAAACAAGAGCTACTGGTCAGGCTCCCCGACGCCGCCGTGGACAGCCTCTCAGAGCTGTCGAACATTTACGAGCAGGTCAACGAATCGTTGGCAGAGACACAGCGGTCAGACGGGGACACCGCCATCCGGCTAACGTCGGAAGGCCGGGGTGTGGTCCTTCAGCAAGACACGGGGAGTGCCGGCTCCGGCGGCGGTGACGACCACCGCTGGATCCTCGGCGAGTCCTACGTCGCGTTCACGCAGATCGGCTACAAGACGTGGCTCCCCGAGCAGGAAGGTGAGGAAGCGCCGGACGGGGTTGCGGAAGTGCCGATCGACCCGACCGACGTGGACGACAACCTCTCCCGAAGTAAGACGCTTGATGCGATCAACGAGCGGCAGGACGAGCTTCGCGAGAAGTACCCCGGCGTGTGGAACTTTGCCGGCCCCGACGACGTAGCGATCGAGGCGGAGACGTCGACGATCAAGTACCCGTTCCAGACGTTCAACAACCTCCGAAAAGCGATGGAGAACGGCGATAAGTGTGTGTTCGCCGTGAAGGATGGGACAGCGAAACACGGGCGGTTCACGTACTGGGCGGAGCGCGGTGAGAAGGTCATCTACGAAACAGAGGGCGGAACCAGAAGTGCAGAGGTCGCCAGCGACGAGATCACGTTCCGGAAAGCGCCAACGGAAGACGGCCACCCTCGGTACTACAACGACGGTGGGGGCGACTACCACGTAGGTAAAGATCAAGTCGCCCTCCGGCCTCAACTCGATGGCGACGGTGAGACGAATCGGTCGACCATCTGGTATCGGGAGAAAGACACCGGAGACGTGGTTGCCGCCGTCGAAACACCACACGGAGAAGACAACATCGAGTTTGCCCGCTTTGACACGCCCGAAGAAGCACACGAGGGTAACAAGTACGCGGTCCCGGCCTTCTATGAGTACGACAAGTCCGAGCAGGAGTACGTCCTCCACGTCGACGGCGAGAAGAAATACTACCCAGACAAAGAGGGCATCCTGCAAAACTGGGTGCCGTTCCGAGGGCCGTTCATCCCCGAGGCCCGCTTCGATGAGTGGCCTACGGTCGACGATTTCGAGATCATCATCTTCCCCGACAGCGACAACGAAGAGTACGACCAGCCGCAGATATACCACCGTGGCGAGTGTCGCCCGCTCTTTGATGAGCTTGGCGTCAGCGCGTCGAACCTCTCGGTCGGGAAGATCGGCGACACGGACGGTGAAGTTGAAGCGACGACCGACGACGAAGACACAGCAGACGAACAGGCCGACGAGAGCGACGGCGGGGACGAACCGGACGACGAACCGATGGAAGGCCCGCCCGTTGACGACGACGCGCTCACGCCGTCGAGGATTGCCGCTGACGAGCGCGTTGAGCTGACGGCTCAACAGATAGCCGACTTCGTGACCGGCGACTACAAGCCCGAGTACCTACACGGACAGCAGATCAGAAGCGTCATCCTCAGCAATACAGATCACACCGACGAGATGCCGTTAGACCGGCTTCGCGAAGAGATCGTCATTCCCGAAGGGGGCGTCCAGACAGAAGCCGCTGAGAGCGACGAGGAGGGCCACACAGACGACGCCAGCGAAGAGGTGCAAGACGACGCAGACGGTGGTGAAGGCGACGAGACGCCGCCAGCGACCGACGAGGAACACGAGCAGGTAGACGACGCCAGCGGTGAGGAGACAACCGAGGAGTCCCAAACGCCGACGCCCGACCGTATCGCCGCAGACAGTCGGGTCGACGTTACGGTTGAGGAGATCACGGCCATCGCGAACGGCGAGAAAGAGCCGGGATTCAAAGCGGGGGTAGCCCTGACGAACGCGATCACGGACCTCTCACCGAGCGCGGGGGAAGCCATCGAAGACGTCGAGGATCTATCCGAGCAGATCGTCATCCCCGAGGAACCTGTCGAGGGCGACACCAACGATCAGGGTGCCCAGACAGAAGCCAAGGAGAGCCACGAGGAGGCCGAGGGAGCGAGCGAAGATGGAGACGCCACACAGGACGGAGAAGACGACGAAGGACAGCCTACGGCGAGTGACGATCCCGAGCGTGACGGAGACAGCAAAGAGGAACACGAAGCGAGTGAAGACGACGGTCGCGACGACAGTCCCGAGCTTGCAGAGCCGACCATCGAGTACCACGAGCCCCCCACGCCCGCACGTCTCTCCGACGACCCTCGGGTGGAGCTGTCAGAAGGGGCAATCCACGCCATCGCAGACGGCCAATTCAACCCATCCGAAGAACAAGTCGAAGCCATCCGGGCCGCGCTCACCGACCTCGCAGTTGGAGACAAGCCCCTCCCGGCCAGCGTTGACCCCGCCGAGGAGATCGTCGTGGAGGAGGTCACAGGCGATAGCACTCATTCAGAGACAGATGAACAGGACCAACCCGACACAGCAGAGCAAGATGATGAAAGCGTGCTGAGTAGCTTAGATGCGGAAGCCGCAGATGGGCTCTCAGCCGACGAGTTGGTCAACCAAGTGGAAAGCACAACAGACTCAGACGACCCTGAGCGAGCGTCCTGACTGTCGCTGAGGCCCTACAACCCGAGCTATTGTCGCGGGTCGCTAACCGGAATCTCTCCACCGTATTCAGGACACGTAATCCAGCCCTGATCGAACGCGCCCCCCATCCCCTGATCGGGCCTCCAATCGTGTGCTTCCCCACACTCAGGACACTCAGCACTTGGTGGGTTGAGTTTCACAGCCTCTTGCTGGACGAAGAAATTGCCCTGATAGGAGTCGCAATGCTGGCACACGTTGCCCCAAACCCGTTTCCCCATCGTCTTGCTATACACCCGTTCAACGGGCGTGTCATGTTCAGCGAGAACGCCCCCGATCGGGCCATCCAAGTGCCCACCCTTCGGCCACACCACAGGTGTACGCTCACCACATTGCCAGCACTCCGTGAGCCAAACGAGAAACTTGTCCTTGCTCGCCGGGAGGTCGTCAGGGAGAACTGCATCCGAGGGAGAAGCATCAGAATTTGAACCACCTCGATCAGCAGTCGAACCACCCGATACATCTTCCCCACCATCGGTCAAGACAGCGCGGTCTAAACTCTGATTGTGAGCCACATCTTCCGACCTATTCCAACCGTCAACATCGGCTTCAGTCATACACGAAAATCGCTCGCTATGGCAAATGAACCTATGGTATCTTTCAACGAAAACAACACCGAACACAATGTAGGGGTGACGAGTGGAAAATTGCCCTTAGAATCAACTGGACTCACACGAATCCTCGCCCGACTATCGAAGGTCCAATACCGAGAACACACACCGGATAATGCCGACCGTCACTCGACAACTTGACGACCACTATCGAGGGTCGCGGTGACATCATCTCGGAGTGGATCAGGATCGCGCTCTGCGGGAGGCATGTTCTTGATTGCATCAACGTCGACACCCAACACCGACGAGAGTGCATACTGGTGAGCAGGCACCAACTTGAGAGTCACATCCAGACCATTCGCCTGTTTCTCGTTCAACGCCCCGGTCGGAGACAACTGGATCTCTTCTATATACGCAGACATATTTTCAACCTGCTCTTGTAGCTCAGAAACAGTTGCCTCAAGCTCGGCGATCTGCTCCTGAGCATCGTCCGACAGACCCCCCGATGGACCAGCCCCCTCGCTCTCGATCTCGCTCACGACCCGCTCACCTTTCTCGGTCAACTCCACACTCCGTGGACCGAACCCCGTGGGCTCCATCGTCGGATCATAACTCCGGATCAATTGCTTCCCATCCTGAGCGAACCCCCGACCATCCTCCCCACTCCGAGCGCGATAATCGATCTGCGATTTAGTGAGGTCACACGCCGCCCTGATCGCCGTGACGTTCGCCGCAGTCTCACCCTGCTCCGTCATTTCAAAATCTTGGGGGTTCGCCATAATATCCCGCACCGTCACGAGGAACTTCACGTCTGGTTCAGTCAGCTCGTAGTCGTGTATAACGCTCATCGAAACACCAGTTGATTCACAGTCGGCCTTCGGAACCCACCCCCTTAATCGTTATGGGGGTCAGAGAAACCCCCTTAACAAACCCCTCAAATTCAGGCGTATATTTGACAACTCCCTTAGCAACCCCCATAAATTACGGGGGTTAGTACCTGAGTACCTTAGCAACCCCCTTAGCATTAAACCCCTGAATTTTAGCCCCTCAATATTACCCATAATATCTACTACCTCACTCAATACGCCCTTTAATAAGCCCCATAATTTCACCCTCCTCAGCAATTAAGAGGGTTATTGAGGGGGTAGCTTTCCCCCACCCCCCGATTGACCGCATCTATTACTCGATTACCACCCCATGACTAATCTGCGTCATAGATGGGGTTCCCAAAACGAGGGCACCCCACGCCCAGAAATGAGACAGCACCTCGGAGTCAGAGTCACGAGGACGAAGCAGATCACACACAACTCGACGAGCACCGAACACCACTGAGAGAGACAGACGCCGAGTGAACATCGCAACGCAAACGCTGTATCAGGAATATGAGAAGAACGCCGACACGCCGAGAGTGAGACGTCGCGATCGCGGAGAGAGAATGAGCGTAGAACAGCCCGTGGATCGAGACGTCGATCGAGACGTAGCGTGTCACGCACAGGACTCTCTTCGAGAGATGGAGTCGAGAACGCGCCGACGCCGCGACCGAGGATTTCATCCTCGACGACCGAACGCGGAGTGCCGCGACACGCACTACTCTTCGCGTCGTAGAGACGCCGAGCTCACGCTCGACACACAGCGCCACGTCGCGCTCATGGACGCAGAGAGAGCGCACGACGCGCTCTACGCAATATCCCACGCCGTCGCGCTCGCCGCGCAGACCGAGACTCGCGCTCGATGCGCGTTTCGCTCACGCCGCTCTCGCGACCGTGCTATCGCACGTCGCGCTCGCAGCTCGCGAACGCGCTCGACGCCGCTCGACGCCGTGTGTGCCACGTCGCCGTCGCGATCGTCGACTCCGAGTGTACGACGACACGCCCGATAGCTCGACGCGGATCGACCCATGCTCGCTGTGCCACAGAAGGATCGACACAAGCCCACTCTCCCCTATCGCTTCGCTCTCCTGAACCCCCACTTTCGACGTGATCCGGAGTGTGTTCTATTCGCGTCAGGGTGTGCAAAACTAAGTCGTAGTGGGGTTGCCCCCAGAAACGCCCACGTTCCGAGCTGATCGAGAATATCCCGAGGGGATCGACACGCCGACTTCACCACGAAGCGCACCATCTTCGATTCCGAGCGAGCGACGACGATCCCGATTCCCACGTTTCGACGACAGCCCGATATTGGAGCCTACGGTCAGAGTGACCGAAGTGACATTCTCATACCCCTTATTGGCAGGGGATGTCAGACCGTAGGTCACCCGACTCGTGATCAGTGATCACATTAGCTGAAAGTAGGCGCTAAGCCCCCTTCCTCAGCGAGCGTCGACCGAACGGGGGGCGCGTGCAGGGAGGGGATACAGTGCCGTCATCGTCAAGATACAAGGCGGATACCTCGGAGCTTGATCCCGAGGTAGTTGACTGATGTGATAGTCCACAAGTGGCCGCCTTCGATACAACAAAACGCCTGCTGGCTCAACCAGTCACCAATTGTGAACGATCATCCAGCCAACTGGAGCTCTGGGGCTGAGGCTTTCTATGCCGAGCTCATGCTTCGAGCTCCGACAGCGATTATCGCAGCGGAAGCGGAGACGGGAACTGTCGTTGCGGTCAACGAGGCCGCGACCGAGTTATTCGGCCGCAGCCGGTCCTCGCTTATCGGTGTTCATCAGACCGAGCTCCATCCGCCCGACACTGAGCAGCAACACCGCGAGGGGTTCGAATCGGTAAAGCAGGGTGATGAAACACTGACATACGCCGACGAAGAGCCTTCGGTTTCGATTCTCCGGCGCGACGGAACTACGATTCCGGTCGACGTCCGCTCAACGACGGTCACCAACGAGGGAACCACATATGTGCTGGGTGTGTTTCAGGACGCACGAGATCGGTTGGCGCGCATAGAACAGCTCGAACGCCAGTCAACGGCGATAGATATCTCCCCGGCCGGCATCGGACTGCTTGATGCCGACGAAACCTATTCGTATCTCA
>PUKM01000187.1 GCA_003552325.1 Natrialbaceae archaeon
CCAGAGCATCTCCAGGCCACGAACCGGGAGGGTGCCGACGATGAGCAACGTGCCAAACGCCGCCCCGAGGATGACCGCCGCGAGGAGTTGTGGGTGGTCGCGACGGCGTCGCAACTCGGTTCGATGGCGGACGGCAGCGATCAACCTGATGCGCTCGAGGGCACGAGACAGGGCGTCGGCGACCATCGTGTCTGGGTGTGGGTCGGGGCCGAGTACCTAACAGTTGTTTGCATTGCGGTCGCCACCCTGGGAGCGGTTTGCTCGAGCGCCAGGAAGTTCGCTGTACCGACAGGTGGTGGCTCACTCTCCCCGTGCGAGCCGCGTTGCCAACCGTTCCGGTAACCCTGCCTCCCGGATCGCTCCCTGTACGCGCTCGATATCGTAGGAGACGCGATGTGCCTCGACAGTGCCCGCTTCGAGGTCGGCGACGGCGTAGGCTGCCCGCGGGTCGCCGTCCCGTGGTTGGCCGACACTCCCTGGATTGACGACGGTACCCTCAGCATATCGCTCGACGTGTTGGATGTGGGTGTGACCGAGCACCAGCACCCGTTCGTCCTCGAGCAGTCGCGGTGAGAAGTCGTGAGGGTAGGTGTAGCGGTCCGGGTCGGCCGGATGGCCGTGAACGATTTTGAGCTGCCCATCGAAACACTGACGCTCCGTCGGGAGTCCCTCGAGCCACTCGAGCTGTGCGGGCTCGAGCCGGTCTCTCGCGTACTCGATTCCAGCGCTGGCCATATCGTTGAACCGGAACCCAGTCCCCGAGACGACGGCTCGATCGTGGTTCCCGGCGACAGTAGGGATCGACCGCTCACGCAAGCGGTCGATACAGGCCCCTGGCCAGGGATTATACCCAACGACGTCACCAGCACAGACGATTCGTGCTGGTTCCTCCGTCTCCGACCCCGAGTCCAGTGCCTCGAGGACGGCCTCGAGCGCAGGGAGGTTTCCGTGGATGTCCGAGATGAGTCCGACGCGCATATCGATCACTTGTTGATCCACGATTGTACCTGTTGGGGGATGGTGCTGGAGCCACACCAATTGATGACACATGTAATCGGCCGGAACAGTAAAGCGGCCATGGCCAAACTAGCGGACAAGTCACTGCCGAGTCACCATGCCATCCAGTACTCTCGCGTCGGTCGAGCCCCCATCGAACGTTCTGGTCGTCGCCAACTGTCGAGGGACGGCTCCTGCGTGCACCGACCCTCCGTCCGCAGGCGGGCCCGTCGCTGAACTCCGCGTGTCCTTCGCAGACGAGGAGCCACCCGCTGGTGACCCGGAGACGAACTCGGCGGTCATGGGTATCATCGCCGTGGGTGACGTCCTCCGTGCTGCAGCCGCCGATAATACCCCGGATTATACTGCCCCGTTCGTTGTCGATGCCGTCGACGATCCGACCGACCTCTCAGCACTCGGTGTACGGATCAGCGCGTTCTGTGAAGCCTGGGACGGCGACTACCAGATCCGCGTGTGTTTCGACTCACTCGACCGACTACTTCGCCATGCCGAACACGAACAGGCCTTTCACTTCACCTACGTGCTCGCCAAGCGCTTGACGGATGTTGGTGCACTGGCACATTTTCATTTCGATCCGACAGGACACGACGAACGGACCCTCTCGACGTTCGGCACCATCTTCGACGACGTGATCATCGATGATGGGTTCGACCTCGGGGTGCCCGAGGCAACCGACGAAGAGGTCGCCTCGATGTTGTCGACCATCGACAATGGTACCGAGCGGTCGTCTGAGCCACCACGCGTCGCCGAGGAGGCAACGGACGATGAAATCGCTCGGCTTCTCGGGAATTGAGGGTTCGTTACGAGACAGCACGTGAGTTGATTCGGAGTGCTCGGGCGTCGCCTGTTTAAGTAGCTCTCGTCACAAGATAAAGCTACGAAGGGAATTTTAGCAGGCCTCATTGGTGTGGAGACTATTCACTCGGTCACACCGCTCACTTGCGGATCATGTACGTGAGAGAGTCACCACCGCTACGTTCTGCACGGCCACTCCGCTGAGACAGGAAGTCATGACGACGGGGTTAAGCGTATGTGGTGAGTACACTCGGCGAATGAGTACTCCGGCGCTCGAGGTCGTCGAGTTTCTGTTGACGACACGCGTATACACGGATGACCGTAGCCTCGATGAGAACGATCTCCCGCCGTCGATTCGCCGCGTGTTCTGGACCGGGAGCGACCAGGACGCCGCGGCGTCCGATGAGGAATCCACCACACGCTCTCCCGGTCACGGCCATATCCCGCGGCCCCTGGCCGCCACGAACACCACGATACGGGAGGCAACGGAGATCGACCGACCGTGGAACGCCGTGAGTGACCTGATGTTCACCGAGCGGGACGATTTCACCGGGACGATCAGTCTGACCCAACTCGAACTCGCCGAACGGTGGTACCTCGAGCGAGCGGACGAGGAACGCCTGCTCGCGAATCCAACACTCGCGAAGCATTTCGAGGGACATGAGAACGTGTCGTTCGACCTCGACTACGAGGAGGCCCGAGAACGCAACCAGCCGATTCAGGCCGACCGAGTCTGGATCGATGGCTTGCTCCGGGAGTACTTTGCGGACGAAGAAGACGAGGAGATGCTCGACCTGGTCGAAGTGCGTTCACCGGAGGAAGTCGACGTCACCCTCGACGATCTCGTACTCACCGAAAACCAGGAATCGGAGATCGAAAAGATCGCCAAAGCCATCGAGCATCGTGATTATCTCGCCCAGATTGGGCTGCGTGAGATCGGGAAGCTCCTGTTCGTCGGACCACCAGGAACCGGGAAGACGTCGACGGCTCGTGCGCTCGCTCACGACATGGACCTGCCGTTCGTCGAAGTGAAGCTCTCGATGATCACGAGTCAGTACCTCGGGGAGACGGCGAAAAACGTCGACAAGACGTTCGAGGTCGCAAAACGACTCTCGCCCTGTATCCTCTTCATCGACGAGTTCGATTTCGTTGCCAAAACTCGTCGGAGTGACGAACACGCCGCCCTCAAACGCGCGGTGAATACGCTCCTCAAGAGCATCGACGATGTCTCGCTCATCCAGGACGACGTCCTGTTAATTGGTGCCACCAACCACCCCGACCAACTCGATGCCGCCGCCTGGCGTCGGTTCGACGAAATCGTGAACTTCCCCAAACCGGACACCGGAATGCGCGCTGACATCCTGCGGCTCATCACCCACGCAATGGACATCGAATCGTTCGATCCCGATGTCATCGCCGACATTACCGAGGGCATGACCGGGAGCGACCTCCGGATGGTCATGCGGGAAGCGGTGCTCGAGGCACTCACTGAGAATCGAACGACGCTGACCCAGGACGACTTACTCGAGGCCGTCGCTGACTTCGAAGAGCGAGATAATCTGAAGAATATGGATATGATCGACGGCGATCACGATGCGCTCGTCGCTGGTGGGGACCTAGGTGCGGCGAGCGATGGCGGTCACGATCACAGCCACGACCACCACGATCACGATCACTGACCCCGTTCGACAATCGACAGCCCCAACCGACAGTCGGAGGTAGACGAGAAGCGCCCCGAGCGAACGGCCCGACGACCCATAACCAGGGAGTTTTTGCTCCTCCCACCCCACCACGAGGGTATGACTTCGGACAGGAACGTGTACGGCGAGCCGCTCGAACCCTGCTCGATGGATCCGACGACAGGGTTCCTTCGTGATGGGTGTTGTCGGCGCGTCGACGGCGACCATGGCCGTCACGAACTGTGTGCCGTGATGACCGGGGAGTTCCTCACGTTTTCTAAAGCTCGGGGCAACGATCTGCTCACGCCCAGACCCGAATTTGACTTTCCAGGCCTCGAACCGGGTGACCGGTGGTGTCTGTGTCTCAGTCGATGGGCCGAAGCCGTCGATGCTGGTGTCGCCCCACCAGTCATCCTCGAGGCCACCCACGAGGCCGTCCTCCGAGACGTCGACCCCGACGTGTTACGTGAACACGCACACGACCATCCGACAGCCAACATCGAAGACGAGAAAGACTTGTGACACTCAGAACCGTAGCCAAACCCAGGACATGCTCGAGCCTCACCAACCAGCACAGGCGGTGAGACGACAGTGCGCGTAACTCTCCTCGGAACCGGCGATACGACCGGAACCCCAACTGTCGGCTGTGACTGTGACACCTGCCAAGTTGCCATCGAGCGAGGGCTCGAGCGAACGCGCTTTTCAGTCCACGTCGAAAACGAACGGACGGGTGAGTGTCTGCTGGTCGACGCCAGCCCCGACTTTCGCTATCAGTTTCTCCGTGATGGCGTCGCCCTGCCAGATTCGATCATCATCACACACATTCACTTCGACCACCTCGATGGGCTCGGGAACGTCTTCAGACTGCTGAAAGATGTCGACGTCCACGCCGCCAACGAAATCGATCCCGAGACCGGCCAGAGCGTCGCCGATGCCGTCGCCACCGACTACCACTATCTCTCAGCCGTCACCGTCCACCCGGAGACGCCGCTCGAGTCGTTTTCGACGTGCGGCCTCGAGGTGACGCTCGTGCCAGTTGTCCATCCGCCATTAGTCTGTTATGGGCTGACGGTCGAGGACCCACAGACGGGGGCGAAACTCTCGATCACCGGTGACACCTGCTATGCGATTCCCGACGCCTCACGGGCGGCGCTGGCAAACCCCGACCTCCTACTCGCCGAGGCGATTATCCCGGCGCATCTCTGTGACTGGCATCCGATCGGTGGGCGCCACGAAGGACCGGACGGCGTCCCACGAACTTTTGGGACGAAACACATGACTCGGGAAGGAGCCCTGGCACTCGCGGACGAACTCGAGGCCGAACGAACACGGCTCGTGCACGTCGCTCATTACTACCCACCTGAGGAGGCCTTCGAGGAGCCACTGGCGGTCGACGGCGAGCAATACACCCTCTAGGCTTCGCGGAGCCACCCAGCCCCGCCGGAGCGTCGCGAGGCCGCAGGCCTGTGAAACGACGTCCGTGCTCGAGACGACGAATCCGCCGGGACGAACGGCCCAGTACTCGAGTCGACTGTCGAGCGCATCGGACCAGTAGGTGAGTGAAAGCGACGTCACTCGAGCGGGGAGAAATGCGGAACGTGGAAGACGAGATACCGGTGAACTGGCGCGTTCGATGCCGGAGCCGAGACTACCTGACTCAAGGAGAGAGTCCCGCCGTTCACGGCGGCCGTGAATCCGACACTCCACACCACAAACCACGTTCGACGCTTACTCCGGGGTATCCTCTCTGACTTTCTTCTCCCCTTCGAGGAGTAAGCCCTTCCACGTCAATCCACGGTGCTTCTTCAGCTCCTTCAACCGCTCATACTGTTCATCATCATCAAACTCAATTCGGACTTCGACCATACAGTAGCACACGAACCCCACACTTATGTGTGTTCGGGTACAACCAGTAGGTAATGAAGCGAGCCAACATGTTCAACGTGGTTCCTCAGTCCGACGAGGACGAGGAGTTGCTTCGACGCCTGTTGGACGCTTCTGCCGCTCTCTGGAACGAGATCAACTACGAACGTCGACAGAACTACGCCGATCCAGACGGCGACGTGTGGGAAATCAGCGAGTATCGCGGTCGCTACGGCGGTACACTCGGTGCGTCGACCGTTCAACAGATCGAACGGAAGAACCGCGAAGCATGGAGATCGTTCTTCACACTCCAAAAGAAGGGTGAAGCCAACGGTAAGCCCGGATACTGGGGTAACGAACGTGAAGGACGCGAACTCCGCACATACATCCGTAACACGTCGTACACTGTTGAGTGGGGTGAATACTCCCGCCTCGAAATTCTCGTTGGGCAAGACCTGAAAGACGAGTACGGGCTGGGACACCGCGAACGGCTCCGGCTCGAAGTCCGGGGAGAACCCAACTGGAACGAGTACGACAAGCAAGGTCGGTTGGAGTTGTACTACGACAAGAGCGCACAAACATTCAGGGCCTTTCAGTCAGTCACAATCAGTGAAGACCATTCTCGGCTGGCACAACCACTGGCAGAGGAATCTGCCGCTTTGGATATTGGTGCGAACAACCTCGTCGCCTCTACAACCACACCCGGCCAGCAGTTCCTGTATGAAGGACGCGACCTGTTCAAGCGATTCCGCGAAACCACACGAGAGATAGCACGTCTGCAATCACTGTTGGAAGATGGTCGATACAGTAGTCACCGTATCCGACGCCTATACAATCGACGCACCAAACGGCGTGACCACGCCAAAGACGCGCTCGCCCGCGACCTCATCGAACGGTTACACGGCGAGGGCGTTTCCACGGTGTACGTCGGGGCGCTAACGGACGTACTTGACACGCATTGGTCGGTGGAGACGAACGCGAAGACGCACAATTTCTGGGCGTTCCGAGCGTTCATGAATCGACTGGCGTGTACCGCTGAGGAATACGGTATGTCAGTGGAGGTACGGTCTGAGGCGTGGACGAGTCAGGAGTGTCCGAACTGCGGTTCGACAGAGGACACGACGCGACATCATGAAACGTTGACGTGTTCGTGCGGCTTCGAGGGTCACGCAGACCTCACAGCGTCAGAGACGTTCTTGAGAAGGCAGACGACGGTAACAGGGCCGATGGCACGGCCTGTATGCCTCAAGTGGGACGACCACAACTGGTCGGAGTCACCACGCTCTCCCCGTCCCAACGAGGAGCATACGAACCCGCAAGTTGCCTCCGTGGGCGGTAAGCGATACCCCCAGCGCGAGGAAACCCCGACGTTTACGCCGGGGAGGATGTCATAGTTGCTCGATGCTGCCGTCACTCGGGCGTTCTCGGAACACCTGTCCTTCGAACAGCGTGACGATGACGTCGTCGTCTTTCCAGGCCATCGGCGGGAGGCCGGCCTTGCGGCACGTCCGATCGAGATACTCGTGCTCGCTCCAGCCGTTCTCGACCGGCACCGTTGGATAGAGCCAGCCGCCACTGTCACCGCCGTCGACAGCGACCCCATGAGTGCCGAGTTCGAGGTCGGCAAGTGGGTCGTCAGTGAGCACGACGTTGCGAACCGTACAGACTGAGACCGTCAGATTCGACAGTTCCGAGGGTGTGACTTCAGAGCCACAGGAGTCCTCGCTGGCCGCCTCGATGGCGGCGTCGACGATGACGTGCCCGAGTTGCTCCCCTGAACGGTAGCCGCCGGCACACCCGCGAAGGCTACCACGGCCTCGGGTCGACTCGAGACGCACAAACGCACCGGTGCGCTCGTAGAAGGTCTCTCGCATGCTGCCGGGGTGTTCTCGTTGGCCATGCCGAACGTAAGATTCGACGGATTCACGCGCGAGTTCGACTGCTCGCGCACCGTCTTCATAAGAGAGGTCTACGCCCTGTCGCTGGGACATACAGAAGTACAACGTGATTCACCCTCTAAAACGCTTCCATTACGATGTTCACGTGGATAAATCCGTCATTGACTGCGAGAGTGCGTAGCCTTACCCAGCTATTTCCGACAAAATCCGTATGGAACTATCGCTGACCAGCCTACCAATACGGAGTGGATAGTGGACGACACCTGGGACGGACATGCACCGTCACCAACTCGTGTACCCCCGCCGGCAAACTACGGGCGGCACTCGAGTGGGGTATCCGTCGCGACCCACCGATCCGGTTCCTCGGGGTCGCTGATCTCGAAGAGACCGTCTTTTCTGAACGAGGCTTCGTACACAGGCGCCTGTTCGCTCATAATACAGACCCAGCGACTAGGGACATGAGTACGAGGGGATTACCGACGGGCTCAATCCGGTAGTGGTTGGCTACTCCGTTCGGAAGGGGAGCGAATCGCTGGACCTGGCATATCGGCCACCGACTATCCGGTTCCGGTAGCGGTATGACGATTGCCTCCCTCGAGCGAGGTATGTGTGGACGCTACACGTTGTTCCTCGAGCAAGCAGACCTCGAGGAGCACTTCGGTGCCACCTTCGCCAGTGGTGAGTCGTTCTCGCCCCGGTACAACATGGCTCCGGGACAGGAGTTACCCGTGATTCGCGATACGGGACCCGAGACCTTCACCCACCTCGAGTGGGGGCTGGTACCGGGGTGGGCGGATGACGACACGAACGGTTTGATCAACGCGCGTGCGGAGACGGTGGCGTCGAAGCCGAGTTTCAAACGGGCGTTCGCGGCTGGGGAGGCTGCAATGGAGGGAGGGAAGCGAGTCGCCGGTCGGTGTCTCGTCCCGGCAAATGGATTCTACGAGTGGGTGGAACGCGACGGGACAAAGCAACCCTACCGGGTCGCCTTCGAGGACGATCGTCCCTTCGCGATGGCCGGCCTCTGGGAGCGCTGGGAGCCCGAGGATGAGACGACCCAATCGGGGCTCGACGTCTTCGGCGGGGGGGTCGACGGCTCGGCTGCCGAAGACCCCAATGGTCCCCTCGTCTCGTTCACTATCCTCACGACGGAACCGAACGACGTGATCGAAGATCTCCACCACCGGATGGCCGTTATCCTCGAGCCCGGTCGCGAACGGGAGTGGTTGACGGCTGACGATCCAGGCCCCCTCTGTCGGCCCTATCCAGGCGACGAAATGCGGGCCTATCCCGTTTCAACGGCCGTGAACAACCCCGCCGCCGACGAGCCGTCGTTAGTCGAGCCGGTATGAACGGGCCTCGGGATCCACTGGAGGAGCGAGCGCCCACCGACGCATGACGGGAGCAGAAGAACAGCCTCGAGAGGGGAGCCGCCTCCGTCGTGGGCTCAGGACCGCCCGGCGTCGGTGGCGAACGCTCGCGATCGTTTCGCTGGTTATCCTCGCGGTCGTCGCCGTCGCGGGCATCGTCTTCCTCGAAACGCCGTACCATGGCGAGAGCGACCGGCTCGGGGAGATCCACGATCGGGACGACATCGTCCTCGAGCGTGGGGACGGGACGTACGTTCTTCGGGGTGGTGACGTGACCGAAGACACACTGGGTATCGTCTTTTACCCGGGGGCCCGCGTGCACCCGGACGCCTACGTCTGGACGCTCGCCCCGGTCGTCGCTGCCGAAGACGTCGTCATCGTCATCCCGGAGATGCCACTGAACCTGGCGGTACTGGACTCGAGTGCCGCTGCGGACGTCAAAACGACCCACAAGGAGATCGATCGGTGGGCCGTTGGCGGTCACTCACTCGGCGGGGCGATGGCTTGTCGGTACGCGAGTGGGGCCGACGACGGGACGCTCGAGGGCGTCGTCTTGTTCGCAGCCTACTGTGACGATAGTGACGACCTCGGTGACCGAGGCTACTCGGTGCTTTCGGTACAGGGAACCGCCGATGGGGTAATCGACAGTGACACTGAACGGGCCAACCGGCCACTACTCGGATCCGACGCGAGGATCGTCGAGGTCGAGGGGATGAATCACGCCCAGTTCGGCGCCTACGGGGATCAACGCGGGGACAACGCACCCGAGATCGACGACGAAGAGGCGCGATCAGAGTTGGTCGAGGCCGTCCTCGAGTGGATCAGGGGCCTCGAGTGACTCCTCGGAGGGGTGGTTCGAGCTAGTATATAAATAGCACCCGTCGAAGGCCGAAAACGACTGTGACCTGCTCGACAATGGGTGGCATTAACACACCTGCTCGAGTCTCCTGCGGGTGATTCACCCCGTATTCACTGGCCGCTCGTCGGATTGGATATGCACTCGTGAACGGTGCTTTTATATAGAAGGACAAACAATGACTCGACTGACTATGAGTCAGCGAATGCAACAGGGTCAGCCGATGATCGTCATGAGCGAGGATTCCCAGCGCGTCAAAGACCGCGACGCGCAGGATTACAACATCCGCGCTGCTCGAGCGGTCGCGGAAGCCGTCCGTTCGACACTCGGTCCCAAGGGCATGGACAAGATGCTCGTCGATTCCATGGGATCGGTAACGATCACCAACGACGGTGTCACTATCCTGCAGGAGATGGACATCGACAATCCGACGGCGGAGATGATCGTCGAAGTCGCCGAAACCCAGGAGGACGAGGCGGGTGACGGGACGACGACCGCCGTCGCAATCGCTGGTGAACTCCTCAAGAACGCCGAGGACCTCCTCGAGCAGGACATCCACCCAACGGCCATCATCAAAGGCTTCCACATGGCCGCAGAGCAGGCCCGTGCCGAAATCGACGACATCGCAACCGAGATCGACACGAGCGACGAGGACCTCCTGAAAAAGACCGCCGAGACCTCGATGACCGGCAAAGGAGCCGAGGTCAACAAAGAACACCTCGCCCAGCTCATCGTCGACGCCGTCGCCGGCGTCACCGTCGAAAGCGACGACGGCGAGAACATCGTCGACCTCGAGTTCCTCAAAATCGAGACCCAGACGGGCCGCGCCGTCGATCAGTCCGACCTCCTCGAAGGCGGCATCATCGACAAGGACCCCGTCCACGACAACATGCCGACCAGCGCGACCGACGCCAACATCCTCCTGTTGAACGATCCAATCGAGGTCGAAGAGACCGACGTCGACACCGAGGTCTCGATCACCGACCCCGACCAGCTCCAGAAGTTCCTCGACCGCGAGGAACA
>PUKM01000035.1 GCA_003552325.1 Natrialbaceae archaeon
CAAGCGCATTGCGGATGCGCTCGAGGATCAGTAGCCGAACCGAGAATCACATTATACCGACCGATAGACGTGCTGCAGCCGCTCGAGCGACTGCTCGACCCCGAGTGTGGGTCGGTGATTGAGACAGCCCGCCTCGAGTGCCGACTGTTGGTCCAGGGCCGCCTCGAGTGTGTGGGCAAATGAAGTGACGTCTCCGGCCTCGTAATGGAACCCAGTCACTCCCGCAGTGACCGTTTCGGTCAGCGCACCGGCGTTCGCAGCGACGACGGGTGTCCCCGACGCGATGGCCTCGAGCGCGACGAGTCCCTGGGTTTCGACCGGGCTAGGAAACGCGAAGACGTCGAGGGCGGCGTACAGCGACGGCAGTTCGTCGCGCTCGAGAAACCCGAGAAATCGGGCGTCGACGTCGCGCTCGCTGGCCCGTCGTTCGAGCGCCCCTCGGGCAGGGCCATCCCCCGCGAGGACGAGCGTCGGTGACTCGCCGCCCTGTCGCGTGAGTCGGGCGACGGCGTCGATCAGTTCCTCGAGTCGTTTTTCGTGGCCGTGGCGACCCGTGTAGCCGATGAGGGGATTGGTTGCCCCGAGGCTGTGGCGGGTCCGAAAGGCCGCGGTATCGCCGGCTTCGGGGCGGAATCGCTCGAGGTCGACGCCGTTCGAGACGACGGTGAGTGGCGTGGAGACGCCCAGGCGGTCGCGAACCTGGTCGCGGGCGACCCTCGAAGGGGTGATAACCAGGGCAGCCTGCTCGTAAAACCAGCGTTCGTACGCCGTTGCCAGGCGGCTGATCGCGGGCGTAATCGGCGAAAGGGGGGCGAGGTACCGGGCGTACTCGGCAGCGGGGGTGTGATAGGAGGCCACCAGGGGGACCCCACAGTCCTTGGCATACCGACGGGCGGCCAGGCCGATGGCGAACGGCGTGTGGGCGTGGACTATCTCGGGGGGAGTGAGTCCCGACGGGACCCGGGGCTGGCCGAGGCGAACACCATCGTAGAACGGAAACGGGACGCTCCCCACGGGAAACTCGAGTGGCCCCCCGCAGTAGGTGCTTTTCGGGAAGACGACTTCCATCCGGCCGCCGAGGCGGGCAAAGCGCTCTTTCCAGGTAGAAACGGTATAGCTGACGCCGTTTATCGTGGGCAGGTAGGTATCCGTGAAGGCGGCGACCTGCTCGACCATCGGTGCTCGAGTGGGGACTCTCGAGTCAGGGAGTTAAATCGGTCGTTCGATGGAGGCGCTATCAGGCGTTGGATCCTACCCAGTGTAGAGTAAGTACATACCATCACGGCGAGTGACCGTCAACAGTGGGGTGTGTAGCATTATCACGGCGGAACGTTATGCGACCTGCCCGAGTGAAGCCACCCTATGCGACTAGTTCGTAATGAATCAACGTCGACGGTACACAAACGCGCACCACAGACGAGTAGGCGACTGGCAGTCTGTGGCGCACTCAGACACGTCCCACAAGACCAGATTCGAGAGGTTACGCAGACGGACAGCGAGTCACAGAGCAGCGATACGCATTGTGGTCGGTGCTTTGAAGACGGGAGAGGTTATTAGAAAATAGCCCATTTTGCTCAAGAAGCGCGGTGTACGCAGCCTCGCCGTGATAGGTATCGGTCATGAGCTGTAGTGGTGGCTCTGAGAATCCGATGGGCCAACACCGTGTGAAAGTTCCCTTCGCCCTTCGGTAGGGGTTTCATCGTCGCTTCCATTGATCCGGGTATGACCGCATATCCACCGATTAGTGACCAACTCCCGGCGGACGACCTCGAGTCGGCCCGCAAGGAAGGTCGACGCAAGATGGAGTGGGCCGCCCAGCACATGCCGATCATGACGGCACTCCGTGCGGAGTTCGAGGCTGACCAGCCACTCGCCGGCGAACGCATCGCGATGGCGATGCACGTCGAAGCCAAAACCGCGATTCTGGTCGAGGTGCTGGCCGACGGCGGGGCCGAGGTCGCCGTCACCGGCTGTAACCCGTTGTCGACCCACGACGACGTCTCCGCCGCCTTGGACACCCACGAGAACATCACGAGTTACGCCAAACGTGGCGTTGACAGCGAGGAGTACTACGACGCGATCCACGCGACGATCGACCTCGAGCCGACGATCACCGTCGACGACGGGATGGACCTCGTCGCGGCCATCCACGAGGACTACCCCGAACTGATCGACGGCATCGTCGGCGGGGCCGAAGAGACCACCACCGGCGTCCACCGACTGCGTGCAATGGACGACGACGGGGCACTCGAGTATCCCGTCTTCGCCGTGAACGACACGCCGATGAAGCGGCTGTTCGACAACGTCCACGGGACGGGCGAATCCTCCTTGGCGAGTATCGCGATGACGACGAACCTCTCGTGGGCCGGAAAGACCGTCGTCGTCGCTGGATTTGGCTACTGTGGAAAAGGCGTCGCTCGCAAGGCGGCGGGCCAGAACGCGAACGTCGTCGTAACGGAAGTCGAACCGCGCCGCGCCCTCGAGGCGCATATGGAGGGTTACGACGTGTTGCCGATGGCTGAGGCGGCCGCCGTCGGTGACGTGTTCATTACCACGACCGGCAACCGCGACGTCATCGTCGAGGACCACTTCGAAGTCATGCAAGACGGTGTTCTCCTGGCGAACGCCGGCCACTTCGACATCGAAATCGACCTCGAGGCACTCGAGGCGCTGGCCGTGGACACGTACGAAGCACGTGATGGCGTCCAGGCGTACGAACTCGAGGACGGCCGTCGTCTGAACGTGATCGCCGAGGGACGGCTGGTGAATCTGGCGGCACCGATCGCCCTCGGCCACCCCGTCGAGGTCATGGACCAGAGTTTCGGCGTACAGGCGGCCTGTGTCAGGGAACTGGTCGAAAACGGCGAGGCCTACGATGCCGGCGTCCACGACGTGCCGGATGCACTGGATCAAAAGGTCGCAGAGATCAAACTCGAAGCCGACGGCGTCCAGTTCGACGACCTCACCGAGACCCAGCGTGAGTACATGGGCTCGTGGGATCACGGGACCTGATCGGAAGACTCACTTTTCGCGACTGGTATCGACGCGTCCGAGTACTGATTGTTCGAGTGGCGACCCGAATAGTTCTCGACCCGAGGGACGGTCCTCGAGGTCGAGCACGGAATCTGAAACGAGGCGAGTACGCGAGCAGGATCACACCTCCTCGAGGGCGGAGCTTTTACCTGTGGATCCCTGTATGGATGGCATGCCACACCCCACCACTGCTGATGCAGTCGTCGCCGACCTCGAGGACCGAGGGTTCGCGGTCACCACAGCCGACGGGCAACCCGTGGCCGACGGTGGCGACGGCGACGGGATTACCGACCTCGAAGCACCGCTCGCACTCGAGCCGATTACGGATACGCGCCCGTTGACCACGGTCTCTGCGATCGCGAACGCTGCCCACGCGGGTCACGTCCCACTGCTCGTCGTCGACGACTACGAGTTCGAGGCAGTGGTGGGGCTGGTTTCACCGCCGTTTTTGCTCGAGGACGATTATTCGGTCGAAGGAGACCAGGATTGCCGGGCGTTCGTCACCATCGAAGACCGGATCCTGCTGACCGACGATACCTACGCGTGTGTCGGCACCGAGGGGCCGATCGAGTGGGTGGAAGGGCCTCGAGTGACGACGGACTCCCCGTCGCTCGAGTTGTTCGTCGGTGGCGAGCGGGTCGCCGTCGTCCCGTCCGTCGATGCCCTGACGTGTCCGGGTCCAAGCCCGGAGACGTTTCGGTTCCGGTATACACGTCAGGCCGATGGTCGCTTCGCCGTTTTCGAGGGTGACGAGCGTCGTGGTCGGTATCCAAGTGTCGCGACGATGCGCCGGGCTGGATTCCGCCCGCTCCCGCTCCCACTGATTCCGGAACACCACGTCCGACACGGGGGACACCTGGCTCGAGGTGGCGTCATCGCCTACGAGAGTGAGGATGGCGTGCGGTACACGCCGTTTGGCTGAGTATCGTGGTATCGCCGCCCCTTAGCGGGGGGCCTGCCTGTAGATCAGGTTCCGCTGGATCGGATTTGCCCCCTCGTAAATGACCGGTACGCGGACGTCGCGGTAGATCCGTGAAATACGGTTCTCCTCGAGGACCGACCGGCCCCCGTAGAGTTGCATCCCCGTTTCGGCACACGTCGTCGCGGCTTCAGTCGCCGCAGTTTTCGCGAGCGCCGCCCAGTAGCCCGGGTTGTCACCGTTCTCGACGCGCTCGACGGCCTGCCAGGTGAGCGCGCGGGCGGACTCGAACGCGAGGCGCATGTCGGCGAGGTCGTGTTGGACGGACTGAAATTCGTTGATGTTCCGGCCAAACGCCTCCCGATCGTGGACAAACGCTGAGGCCTCCTCGATTGCAGCGGCGGCGAGGCCCAGACCGTGCCCGGCGACGACGGCTCGGCCGTGGTTGAAAAACTCGGCGAGCATGTAGAAGCCCGCTCCCTCCGGCCCGATGAGATGGTCCTCGGGGATTCGACAGTTCTCGAAGGTGATGTGTGCCTGTTTCGACGCCCGGTAGCACATTTTCTCGGGGATGTGTTCGGCCTCGTAGCCTGGGGCGTCCGTCGGGACGATAAACAGCGAGTAGTTCCCGTAGCGGTTGTCCGGATCGTCGCCGGTTTTGGCGTATATCGTCAGCCAGTCGGCCTCGACGCCGTTGCCGACCCAGTACTTCTCCCCGTTCAACACCCACTCGTCGCCGTCGTTGTCGGCCGTCGTGCTCATCCCCGCCATGTCACTACCGGTGTCGGGTTCGGAGACACCCAACCCGGAGATCATCTCGTTTTCGCCAACGGGTCGCAAGAAGTCCTCTTTCTGGGCCTCAGTACCGTACTCCTCGAGGATGCTCGTCCCGAATCCGGGTAGTTGCAGTGAGAGGGCAATGCCGGCGTCAGCCCGGTAGAACTCCTCGGCGAGGGCGAGTTGGTCGGCGGTCGTGAACCCGCGGCCGCCGTACTCCGTGGAGATACTCGGGGCGATGAGTCCGGCGTCCATCGCCTCCTGGACGATATCCTCGGGGTACGCTCCCCGTTCGAAGTAGTCGGCAGCGTTCGGGGTGATGTGCTCGGCAGCGAACGCACGGGCTTCTCGTTTGACTTCTCGTGATGCTTCGGGGACGATACCCTCATCCAACAATTCCATATTCGTGGATAGTTTGTCCAGACACATAACCCCAATTCCTGCCTCGTTTGGGAGTGACTGGGGCTCTTTTTAACGCGCAATCTCCACAACACTGCAGACAGTGTGAACATCGTACACTCGAGCGATCCTGACGTTCACCTCGAGCGAAGCGTGTCAGTATGTGGTGAACAACACAAAAGGAACGCCCAAGGGGGCGGGGTTCGTACGAATGGCCATGAGCACCTTCGATCAGTCCGACGGGTATGGCCGAGCGCTTCTCGTTGCCGTCGGGCTTACGGTTGCCGGCATCATCGCCCAGCAGCTGACGGTCATCCCCGCACTCGCACTCGATCCCCGTGTAGCGACGGACCCACAGGCCGTCTCGAGACCCGTCACCGCTGTATTCTTGATGTTGAGCTTTGTCGGCTTCTACCTCGCCGGGGCGCTTTATTTGTGGTGGAGTGAACGTGGCTGGGGATTCATCGACATCGCGATGCCAACAAAACGTGACCTGGGTATCGCAGTTGCGGCCTTCCTCATCGCGTACGCGGCCGTCATCCTGGTCAATCTGTTGACGACCCCGCTCGAGATCGACACGCCGGAAAATCAGGTCATGGATTTCATCGGGACGGACCCGACGATGGTGTTGATCATGATCGGGATCGTCTTTTTCTTCAATGCCCCAGCCGAGGAGTTCCTCTTTCGCGGCGTGATCCAGAAGCGACTCTATGATGCGTTCTCGAAACGGAACGCGGTCGTCATTACGACCGTGATCTTCACGCTAGTCCACGTCCCCGTCTACTTCGTCGCGGGCGCAACGTCGATCGCCGGCGTGAGCGTCGTCATGGCGGCCCTCTTCATTGGATCGATCGTCTTCGGCTACTCGTACGTGATGACGGACAACCTGGTCGTCCCCACCCTGGCACACGCCTTTTTCAACGCTATCCAATTCATGCTCCTCTACCTCGTCCTCGTCTATGGCTCCGAAGAGGACATCGACGCCGTCACCTCGGCCGTACTCGAGGTCATGCCGGCTCTCGGGCTCTGAGTGACGGTTTTCTATCTCCGGCAGCACTCGAGGCACGCTCGCTCTTGTTGCTATTGGTTCACGGATCGAAATCGATGCAAGACGGGAGACGCCTCCCTCGAGTGAAAAGTCAGTCAGCAGCCAGTTTATCCAGGCCGGCAGACCGAATGTCCTCGCCGTCGACTGACGAACGCAGGCTGTCCATGCCGTCCTCACGGTCGATGCCGAAATTGGTCTCGTACAGTTCTTCGACGCGGGCCATCTCCTCGTCGCTCAGCTTTGGTACATCGCTCGCGGCTGCCCAGGCCTCGATATCCTCATGGGTACGGAAGGTTGGCGTCACCGTTGTGACGGGGTCGTGGCTCAGCAACCAGGCGATCGACGCCTGGGCCATCGTCCGCTCACCATCGGCGTGGGCCGGTTCCTTGAGGAACCGAAGCGTCTCGAGTTTCTCCCAGCCAGTTTCGTACCAGGCATCCGGTCGGAAGCCACGGTGGTCACCGGCCTCGAGTTCCGTATCCGGAGTGACCTGTTCGTTCAAGATTCCGGATGAGTGGGGGACTCGAGGGATCAAACTGGTCGAGGAACCGGTTCGCTCGATCGTGTCGAGGAAGTGGTTGCCGACGTCCTGCTCGAGGACGTTCCAGACCAGTTGGACGGAGTCGAACTCGTGTTCGATGGCGACGTCGCCCTCTGCCAGCCAGCCGATGGAGGGGCCCAAGGCGAGCCCGCGGGCGCGGATCAACCCCTCTTCTTCGAGTTCATCGAAGAACTCGAGCACGTCAGGTGTGATCTCATCGGCGTCGGCGTTGTGGAGTTGGAGCACATCGACGTACTCGACGTCGAGCCGCTCGAGGCTCTTCTCGAAGGCCTCCCGGAGATAGTCCGTGTCCATCTCCTTCGGGAGTTCCCCGTGGCCGGCCTGTGGGTTGTTGTAGAAGTCGTAGCCGATTTTGGTCGCGATGGTGACGTCCTCGCGGTGGTCGGCCAGGGCCTTCCCGAGTAACTCCTCACTTCGACCGTGACCGTACACGTCGCCGGTATCGAAGTAGGTAATGCCACTTTCGAGCGCGTACTCGATCATTTCGATGGCGTCAGCCTCGGATCGGTCGCCCCACCAGTCGGTGCCGACGACCCAGGCTCCGAACCCGACCTCACTCACGGGCACGTCCGCACTGCCGAGCGTTTGATACTGCATACCCACCACTCTGGGCCGGAGGAACTTAGCCCGTACGGAACGTCGACTGAGGGCGCTAGTGGGGCACTTTTTCTGTTCAACAGTACCGCTCGAGCAACACTCTTGCCACCTTTTATTTCGTCCTGAATAGAGCGTTACCAATCTGTTTTGGAACGTCGCTTAATCCAGTGTAGGGGTAACCAGCAGTTGTATGAGCCAAACGGAGTCTGCGGTTACGACGATGTCGATTGACTCGACCTTCGATGCGCTCGCGAGCGACCGTCGGCGACGCATTTTGACGCTCCTCACGGCGGACGAGTCACAGGTTGCAGTCAGCGGTGATTCGGCGTCCCTCGAGACGGTTGCCCGACACCTCGTTGCGCTCGAACAGGGAACCGAGCCAGAAGCGGTAACAGACGCTCGCTGTGCGGAGTGTGTGACGAGCCTTACTCACGTCGAACTCCCATCGTTGTGTGCAGCTGGCTTCCTCGAGTGGGACCGCTCGGCGGAGACGATCGACGTTGCGGATGACTTGACGCTCGACGGCTCACTCCTTCAAGCGACCCTCGAGTCAACCGAGCGTGACTGGAGTCAGCTGTTCAGCGCACTGGCAAATCACCAGCGTAGACTCGCGCTGTCGGTTCTCGAGGAAGCGATAACGCTCGATATAGAGGCGCTTGCTGCCGAAATCGCCAGTTGCGAGGAAACGGCCGACGCGACCAATATCGAGGTGCAATTACACCATCAACACCTGCCGGTACTCGAGGCAGCCGGACTCGTCACCGTCGACGGCCGAACGGTGAGCCTCCGCGGTGAGTCACTCGAGAGTTCGGTGTTCGAGATGGATCTCACACAGGCCTCGGGTTCCATCGTTGTGAGTGCGCCCAACTAACATCGACGTCACCTGGACGGGCAAAGCGGACGGACAACCGAACGTCTATGCCTCTCGCGGCGCTAACCACGGCGCATGACTAAACGGTACGTCTCGCTCCCCGACGAGGCGGAGACGGGTATGCGTACATTCGTCGACGACGTCGATGAGCGACTCTCGAGTGATGAGGACACCTGTACGGTGGTCGAAGACGTACTCCTGGATCTCTCCGGCGATCGGGAGGCATACGAGCGGTGGCAAGCCGGCGACTCGGTGACACCTGCCGAACGCGTCAGACTCCAGAGCTACGATCCCTGCAACACGACCCTCGAAAGTGAGTACTATGCGGAAAAAGACGAAGAAAAATTCAAGCGTTCGAAACACCTCCAGTGGCTCTGGCGACAGTTCGACAGCCTCCCGATCGCCGACAACGTCGAGTTTGCCCTCCGATTCCGTCGGATGCTCGCCACCCATCTCTTTGATTCCTGTGGGGAGAACTGTCGGTTCTTCAAAGGCATCTCCGTCACCTACGGTCACAACATCACCGTGGGCGACAATACCGTGATCCACGACGGCGTGCACCTGGACGACCGCGGGAAGCTCACCATCGGCAACCGCGTGTCCATTTCGGACGGCAGTCACCTCTACAGTCACGATCACGACGTCGTCGACCAGACCGAAGTCAGAAACTATCACACGATCATCGAAGACGACGTGCGTCTCACGTACGATTCCATGGTCCGCGCAGGAGTCAAAGTCGGTGAGAACGCCCTGGTCGGGGCCCGAGCCATCGTCCAACACGATATCCCTGCTCACCACATCGCCGTTGGCATGCCCGCACAGAGCATCAAAATCAAACCCGGCTGGGAAGATGTCGCCACGCCACTCGAGGAAGCCGGCGTCAACCGCCAGGAAGAACGCCGTCTCGAGTACGAACTCCCGGACGACCTCGAGGTTTTCGATGAGTTTCAGCGATCAGTGACACCGCCCGGATACACTCACCGGCCCTGAACACTCTGTCGTACTCACTGCTCGAGCAACACCCAAGTGCATTGGGACCGTTTGACATGGTATGGAGCTCTGGGGTTGGCTCATCGGCTACATGGTGTTGTTCGCCAGCATCCACGTCGTGCTCTATTACGTCTACGTCCGTCGAGACGATGGAGCGCCGACAGACGTTGGACCAGCGGGCGGGAACGGCGAGTACGCCGGATTCTACACTACACCGCGTGTTGATGGGGCCCAACACCCTGGTGAGGAAGCCAACCCGGTCGAGGATCACGATGATACTGACTCGAACGTCGAGTACGACGCCCATAGCCAGGATCTCAAAGGTGAGACCACGGCCTGTCCACACTGCGGCGCGCCGAACGAATCGGACCGAACGTTCACGTACTGTCGGCTGTGTATCTCGCCGTTGCGATATTAATGAATAGTCCGCGAAGGCTCTGCTCTCCTGAGTGCCGTCTCGAGTGCATCTAAATGATCGACGCCCACGATAGCGACGGTCAGCCCCGTTCCGTTTGTGAGTGACTCCAGACGATCGATCATACAGGCCTCCCTGGCCTCGTCACGGTAGGTTGCTGCTGTCGGTAAGCTGGAATCCTCGGTTCCCATCTGCTCGAGTGCGAGCAGTGTCCGCACGCTGTCGACGTGACGACGTTCGTGATCGGCTTGCCGCGCAGCTGTGTCCTCACTCGAGCAGTCGTACTGGATGGGGTCTGCCCTGATCGAGCCGGCGGTTTCGGTGGCGTTCGAGACGGTCGCGACGCGGCAGGCCAGTGCCGTCTTGGTCGCACCGCTGACGCTCGCGAGAACCCGTCTCGCCGTCGACAGCGAGACCCTGTCGGCGAGCAGTGTCGTGAGGACACGGCGGAGAAACGACCAGTCCGGTCCGTCGATTCCAACCGCGGTCGCCGTCGGCGCGGCCTCGAGTGCGGCAGTCATCTCGCCACCATCCACCCCACCGGCTCGCTGGTACAGGCTGATCGCGGCAGGCGGGAGTTCGAGTGCCAGGGTGTTCGGTTCGACGGCCTCGAGGACGCGTTCGACACGGCCGATGCTCGCGGGGTGGTCGTGGACGACGCCGAGGAGGACGAGATTTCGTGACGGGAGGGAGCGACAGAACTGTGGGGTAATCCGCGGGTCGTCGAAGCGGTCGACGAACGGCGGCTGATCGGTCATCATGCGGTAATACGAGACTACCGTTATAGCCCTTCTGTTGCCTGTTTTCATCAGAGATCGTGAACGTCGGTATACAGTGACCGGAGCGACCCCTGCCGGG
>PUKM01000158.1 GCA_003552325.1 Natrialbaceae archaeon
GCACGGTTTCTCGCCGACCGTCATCCTGCCCCCGACGAACTCGCACTCGCCATTGCGACGACCAGTTCCCTCTCTCGCGGAACCGCCAAAACCCTCCTCGAGGGGCTTGGCGGCGAACGCGTCTTCCGCAGGGATGGGCAACTCGTCTCCGTCCCGGACGGACAGACCCGCGAGATCGATTTCGGCCCCGACGTCGGAACGAAACCAGCCGTCTTGCTCCCCTGGGGTGACGTCGTCACCGCCCCACACAGCACCGGCATCGACACCGTGCGGGTCTATGCTGGTACCTCCAGGCGGGCGATCCGGACCCTCTCACTCGCCAGGCCGCTCGAGCGCCTCGCTGGGACGCCACCAGTCAAGCGCGGCCTCGAGTGGGCAGTCGATCGGTTCGTCGATGGCCCGGATGGCCGTGAACTGGCCCACGGCCGGGCAGTTATCTGGGGTGAAGTCTCCGGGGATGGTGAAGCTGTTCGCGGGCGACTGACGACGCCAAACCCGTACGCACTGACGGTCGATACAGCTGTTTCGGCGGCCCAACGAACGTTGGCTGGCACGGCTCCTTCTGGGTTTCAGACCCCGGCGTCTGCGTTCGGCGCTGACTTCGTCCTCGAGTGTGCGGACGTCCAACGGATACTCCTGCGTGACTCATCGCCCGTGCGATCCTGAAACCGGTCAGTAACAGGCCTGTTCGACTCGTTCGGCGTACAAGCGGGAAAGGAGCGCTGTCACCGGTGCGGCGTCGGTGTCGAACTCGATTCCGTCGACCAGCGCGACGGGCCTGATCTCCCACGTCGTATTCGTCAGGAAGACCTCGTCCGCTTGACGGACGTCGACGGGACGGTACCAGCCTTCGGTGACCGGAATACCGGCCTCTTCAGCACACTCAAGGACGACGCGCCGTGTGATGCCAGGGAGGACGTCCACCTGTGTTGTCGGCGTGTGGAGCCCCTCCTCGTCGACGAAAAACACGTTACTCGTGGTCCCCTCGGCGACGTATCCCTCGAGGTCACGGACAAGGGCTTCGTCGGCGTCGTGGAGTTCGCGTCTGGCGAGAATCCCGTTCAGATAGTTGTGGGTCTTGGCCCCAGCAGGGAGACAGGCATCCGGAATCCGGCGAACTTTCACCGTTTGCATCGATGCAGGGCCGTCCCACACCGGTACACCCTCGAGGCCGCCACGGGGAAGAGGTTTGACGGCAACCACGACCGTCGGCTCCGTGATCGGCTTTGGTGTGAGTTTGCCCGATTGGACGCCTCGCGTAATCGACAGCCGGACGTAGGCCTCTTCGAGCTCGTTCGCCTCGAGGGTGGCATTGATCCTCTCGGCCAGTTCGGCCCGGCTGTGGCCGTGATCCAGTCCGAGGGCTTCACAGGTGTCCTCGAGGCGCTCAGCGTGGGCGTCCCATTCGAATATCGTCCCGCCGTACGCCCGGAGCGTTTCGAACGCGCCGTCGCCGTACCGAAAGCCACGGTCGTCCACAGACACCGTCGCCTCCGTCGCGGGCACGAGTTCGCCGTTACAGTGGTAGTAGGGAGTATCAGTCACGAGTTCGCCTCCGTCACGGGTTTGTCCGCGTTGCCTGCTGGTACTCGCGTGCCATCACACAGAAGTTGCGTACCATCCGCTGTCCGACGG
Source organism: Natrialbaceae archaeon (assembly GCA_003552325.1). Classification (GTDB taxonomy): domain Archaea; phylum Halobacteriota; class Halobacteria; order Halobacteriales; family Natrialbaceae; genus Natronosalvus. The sequence goes on from PUKM01000158.1 coordinate 1,636, forward strand.
CCAGTGAAAGCCGCGCTCCGGTTTCCGTCCCTGCCGCGTCTGCGTGCTCGCGGGTGAGGATACTTTCCGGATGAAACTGCACGCCAAAGTGGGGGTGTTCACGATGACGAACGGCCATGAGGACGTCCCGTTCGTCGGCCGTACTGGCCCGTTCCTCGAGACAGGACGGCAGCGCGGTTCGCTCGACTGACAGCGAGTGATACCGGCCAACCTGTACCCGTTCGGGCAGTCCATCGAACAGTCCCTCGCCCGGATGCTCTATCACCGAGGGCTTCCCGTGGACCACAGACGGGGCGTGCCTGACCGGGGCACCGTGGGCTGCACACAACGCTTGATGGCCGAGACAGACGCCGAGAATCGGCACCTCCGTGGCCTCGAAAACCGGAATCGACACGCCGGCTTCTGCTGGCGTTCCCGGCCCCGGAGAGATAATCACGCCCGTTGGCTTGAGGGCGCGGATCTCATCGACGGTAATCGCGTCGTTCCGGCGGACGATCACCTCGTCGGCGACGGCCCCGACGTACTGCACCAGGTTGTAGACGAACGAGTCGTAGTTGTCGATAACGAGGATCGTCTCGTCAGTCATCCCCACTCACCTCGAGTTCGGTCTCGAGGCCGACCCGTGTCTGTTCGCCGAGGGCAGCGTCCATGGCCTCGAGGAGTGCCTGGGCTTTCGAAAGCGTTTCGTCGTACTCACGTTCGGGATCGGAGTCGTGGACGATGCCGGCACCGACTCTGAGGTGGTATTCGTCTTCGTGGCGGACCAGTGTCCGGATGATGATGTTGATCGTCGTCCGGCCGTCGAAGCCAAAGAGGCCAACGCCACCGGTGTAGGGCCCCCGACGGGTATCCTCGAGTTCGTCGATGATCTCCATGGTCCGTGGCTTCGGTGCGCCGGTGATCGTCCCGCCGGGGAAGATTGCCGCGACGGTTTCCGCCAGTGAGACTTCGGGGCGGAGTTCACCGGTCACCAGTGACACCAGGTGCATCACGGCGGAGTACCGATCGATCCGGCGGTATTCGGTCACGTCGACGCTCCCGTAGGCACACACTTTCCCCATGTCGTTTCGCTCGAGGTCGACGAGCATCGCGTGCTCGGCTCGTTCTTTCTCGTCATCGAGCAGCTCCGTGGCAAACGCCTCATCGGCGTCCGGGGTGTCCCCACGTGGGCGCGTGCCGGCGATGGGTTCCGTATACAACACGGAGCCATCCCGCTCGAGCAGGAGTTCGGGACTGGCACTCACGAGATCAACGCTCCGTCCCTCGAGCAGACAGGAGTACGGCGCTGGGTTGACGGTCCTGAGTGCAGCATAGGCGTCCACGGGGTGGACTGCTGCGGGGGCCACGAGTCGTTGGGAGATGTTCGCCTGAAAGGTGTCGCCATCCCTGATGTATGATTTGACCTGTCTCACGCGGTCGGCGAACGCGGCTCTGTCACAGGTGCTCTCGAAGGCCGCATCCGCGGAGTCGACTGGTGGGTCACCGACGGTCTCGTCACCTGCCTGGATGGCCGTTGCCAGCGAACGTGCCTTCGCACGCCCTCGAGCGTAGGCATCCCGGAGTTCCGCACTCGAGAGCGACCCGTCGTCTTCCTCGAGTACTGGACAGGCCGTGATGTGCAGCGTGACCGGCCCCTCGTCAGTCGGGCACTGCCACGCAGCGAGGCAGTCGAAGATCCCAACCTCGAGATGGGGTAACTCCCGGTCGTCGACGGTCGTCTCCGGGAGTGACTCGAGTTCGCGGGCGATATCGTAGGAGAGCCAGCCGATGGCCCCGCTCGGGTAGGGAACCGAACAGTTCCCTCGTTGCAGTGTCGTCGCCTCGAGGCGTCCCTCGAGTGCGGCGAGCGTCGGCGAGCTGCGTTCGGGGGTCGAAAGGGCCGCTCCGGACGGTTCTTCAGCCTCGGTCATCGAGGTCGTATCCCTCTGTTCCCACACTGCCGCCTCGGGACTGACGGTCACCCGTTCGACTGGTTCGACACCGAAGTACCCCCATCCGGATTGCCCACCGGTCGTCTCGAGAAAGACGCCACCCGGACCGTCTCGAGCGCGGCGATAGGCTCGAAACGGATCGTCGACCTCGAGGCGGACTTCCACGGGAATCCGGACGGCTCGAGCGGGGCCCCGGTCGTCACGGCCGTCCGAACGCCCCTCCCAGGCAGCGCGAAAATCGGCTTCGGTAGTGACGACACGTGGCTCGTTCATGGCTGGACCAGGGGTCGGTGGGGTAACGCTCTTGCGGTTTTTCGAGTAGAAAAAAGCTGGTCAGCGAACCTTCGCTCGGTCGATCCAGCCCTGCAACCGTTTTGCCGAGATATCGGTCTCTTCGGACAGTGTTTCGCCATCTGCGCTCGCTAGGTCCGCGACGGTTTCGACGCCCGCCCCCTCGAGGCGGTCGGCGTAGGCCGGCCCGATGCCTTTGATTACGGTGACCGGTTCACTCTCCGTCGGTGCAGGCTCTTTTTCGACTTCCGGCTCGGCGTCAGTGCTCGTCGGACCCGTCGCCTCGGCGGGTTCTGCTGCTTCCCCCGGCTCTTCGGGGACGTCAGTCAGTTCGTCGGTCGAACTCGAGGCTGTCGTCTCGGCAGCTGCGGCCGTCTCCGCCTCGTCGTCTGTGGCTTCCTCGTCGGCACCGTCTTCAGCAGCCGCTACCGCTTCGTCATCCTCGGTTTCATCGGTATCGCCTGCCTCGCCGTCATCGTCCCCTGTTTCATCAGTCTCCTCACTTTCTTCGTCATCGCCCTCGGCTTCCTCCACAAGGGGGGCCGTTTCCTCCGTCTCTATCTCTGCCCCACTGTCGGCATCTCTCTCGCCCGATCCACCGGCGTCTTCCTCACGCTCGCGCTCGACGGTGACGCTGACGTCTCGAGCCGGCGACCTCGTGTCGTCGTCACTCTCCAGTCCGAGCAGCGACCGAAGCTTCTGCAGGAGTCCCATTGTGCGAAAGTAGATGCCTCCAATACTTAAAGTCGTCTGATGGCGGACAGGATTCTCCGCGAGACAGTCCTCAGAGTCGGCTTCGGAGCGCGTCGTTCATCGAGTCGACAGGAGCCGTCTCGCCCGTCCACCGCTCGAGCGCGTCGACTCCCTGATACAACAACATCCACGCACCGTCGACCGTCGTGGCTCCGGCGGCACGCGCCTCGCGAAGCAGACGGGTCTCGAGCGGTCGATAGACCGCGTCCATCACGGCAAGGTCCTCGTGGAGAGCGCCAGCCGGCACTGGAGTCTCGTCTGCTTCCATGCCGACACTGGTCGCGTTCACCAGCAGGTCTGCGTCAGCGATAGCCCCCTCGAGGTCCTCGAGGCCACCGCCGCTGGCATCCGGCACGTCCTCAGAGAGTGCGAGTGCCTTGGACGCCGTCCGATTGCAAATCGTCACCGACGCTCCTTCATCCGCGAGGCCGAACGCGATTGCCCGTCCGGCTCCCCCGGCACCGACGACGACGGCGTCTGCACCCTCGAGCGGGACGTCGTGTTCACGAAGGGAGCGAACGGCACCGATCGCATCGGTATTGTGTCCCGTCGGGACGTCGCCGGAGAAATCGATGGTGTTGACTGCCCCGATTCTGCTGGCCAGTGCGTCCGCCTCGACGTACTCGAGGACGTCCTGTTTGAACGGTATCGTCACGTTGAGCCCCGAAATGCCGAGGGCAGCCGCACCCGCGAGGGCGTGCTCGAGATCGTCTGGCTGTGGCTCGAACGTGACGTACCGTGCGTCGAGGTCGAGTGCCTCGTAGGCGGCTTCGTGCATGGGTGGCGACAGCGAGTGTCCGACCGGATTGCCGATGAGACCAAAGACGTCCATTGGCGGCGAAAGGCGTTCGAGAACTAAAACCGATGGGTCATCGGCAGCACTCGCTCTCGATCGTTCGCCCCCTCGAGTTCGAACCCGCGGCGGTCGTTCATGTGATGGTGGTCTCGCCGGGTCTCGCTGGCTGGGAGCTGCCGCTGTGTGTGACGGATCGAGAACCAAACCACCAGTCGACTGTGGACATTCGTGGCTCTCTCGACAACGATCCTTATAATGCAATGTGGTGAGTACCACCGCAGACGAACATGGTAGGTGGGCTCACGTTCGACCTGGTCATCCTTGGGGCGGGAGTCCTGACCCTGTTTGCGGGTGCGGAACTGCTGGTGAAGGGTGCGGGACGATTGGCGCTTGGATTCGGACTCCGGGCAGCGACCGTGGGCGTGACCGTCGTTGCCTTCGCCACTACCGCCCCCGAACTCTTCGTCGCCATCCTGGCTGCCGTGGACGTCTCCTCGGAGGTCGGCTTCGGTACTGTCGTTGGCTCCAATATCGCCAATATCGGACTCGTGTTGGGTGTATCGGCACTCATCCGCCCTCTCACCATTAGTCGAACGGTGATGCGCCGGCACGTCCCGTTCATGCTGTTCACTGCACTTTTGCTCCCCGTCTTGGCGATCAACGGCCGTATCGGCCGCCTCGAGGGTGTTGTCCTGCTCACGATCCTCATCGTGTTCACCGGCTATCTCCTCTACGCCGTCAACACCGATCCGGCACCCGTCACCGCAGCGATCAGAGAACACGGTGACCCGCGGCCGATCGACTTTGGGTTCGTCGTCGGTGGTCTCATCGCGCTCATCGTGGGCTCGAGATGGCTCGTCTCCGGTGGCTCATCCGTGCTGCTCGCGATGGAGGTTCCGGAGTTCGTCGTTGGTCTCACGGTACTCGCGATCGGAACCTCACTCCCGGAACTGGCCGCCTCAGCGGTGGGTGCCGCTCGAGGGGAGACGGGCTTCACGATCGGGAACGTCGTCGGGTCGAATATCTACAATATCGTCGCTGTGTTGGGCATCCTCGCCGTCGCCGTTCCGGTGACGGTGTCACCGTCGACCTTGCGATTCGAATTACCGCTCGTCGTCGTGTTTACCCTCGTCTTGGTCGCCATGATGGGGTACGGTCGACGGCTCTCTCGACTCGACGGCGCCGGCTTGCTCGTCGGCTACGTCGTCTTTATGTGGCTCCTGTTCACCTAAGCCAGCGTTCGCTCGACGTACTCGAGGATATTGTCCGATTCGGCCATCGTCACGCCGTGGTCCTCGTCGACGAGCACGGGCACGCCGCGCTGGCCCGACACCCGCTTGACCTCGTTTCGGTCTGAGTGCATAGCGTCAGTCCAGACCGTCTCGTACGCAATGTCGTTCTCATCGAGTGCGTCGGCGACTTTTTCACAGAACGGGCATCCCTCGAGTTGGTACAACGTGAGTGACATAGCCACCCATTAGAGAGGCGTCCTCAAAATACCGTGGATGACGGCGGAGGCATCCGGAACATGTCTCGAGTGTGGGATGTAACGTCCCTGTGATCGGCTGAACGGGGAAAACAGCAATACGCGTCGATGCTGTGGTGATGTCATGGCTGTTTCGCCCTCGAACCCGCTTCGAATCGGTATCGTCGGACTCGGCTACATCGGCTCGTTCGTCGGCGGGCAATTCCACCGCCATCCCGACGCCAGCGTCGAAGCCGTCTGTGACCTCGACGCCGAGCGACGACAGCACATCGGTGGTCGATTCGACGTCGACGATACAAACCAGTATGATGACTACGGGGACATGCTCGAGGCGAGCACACTCGACGCCGTGCTCATCGGTACGCCGCACACGCTTCACGCAGACCAGGTTTCCCGCGCGCTCGATCATGGACTCCACGTCTATTGCGATAAGCCCCTGACGACCGATACAGAAGACGCCAAACAGCTGCTAGAACGGGTCGAGACGAGTGAGGAACTCGTCATGGTTGGCTATCAACGGCACCTCCAGACGGCGTTCAAACAGGCTCGGGCACGCTATCACACGCCCGCACTCGAGCCCCAGTGGGTGACGGCGTCGATTACCCAACCGTGGATCGACGATTCGGTGGAAACCTGGCGGCTCGAGCCAGCACTCTCCGGTGGTGGATTCCTGTCTGATACGGGGAGCCACGTACTCGATGGCGTCTTGTGGACCACCGGGCTGGTTCCCGAAGCCGTTCGAGCGAGTATGGATTTTCACGACGAGGCCGCGGAAATCGATCGCCGCGCCCATCTCGACGTCAGATTCTCCAATGGGGCGACCGGGAACTTCTCGTTTCACGGCGACGCCTCAGCGGTTCGTGAACATATCCACATCTGGGACGACGAGGGGGCCGTCTACCTCGAGGGCAAGGAGTGGCGGTCCCGTCGGGTGTACGAGATTGATACGGACAGCAGTGAGCACCATCCCTACATCGACCATCGAGCGGAACCGGATCGCGCCGCGGCGTTTCTCGAGAGCGTTCGTGAGGGGACGGAGCCACCGGCAACGGTCGCGGACGGGCTGGCCGTGGCGGCGCTCACTGACGCTGCATACGAGTCGGCCCGACGTGACGAGTGGGTTCAGGTTGACTATTGAGGGGGATGTGAAGGGGTCCGTTTTCCTGTACGAATGCCACCCGGATGATGAATAACGCTTCCTCTCTCGTTCGGCCTTGATCGACCTCTCGCACTCGCTCGGAAATGGGTGGCTTCGCTCGAGTAGGGGGCCATAACCTCAGTTGGATTCTTTCGAGTCTGGCGATTTCACCCAGACCTGAACGCATCACCCTGGCACCTGTTGCTCTGCAGTAAGGGCCAGATACCCCTCGAGCCTGCGGTGGTACCTGCTGGATAACTACGACGGGTTTTGGCGTGCCACCAGATAGACCAATGATCGAGTGTACCAACTGTGAGACGGCACAGTTCCTCCAGATCACCCAGAGTCGTGTTTACTTCGAGGATGGCGAACTGATCAACGAAATCATGGAACGATACCAGTGTACCCTCTGCGATTCGACCGGCCAATATTCTGACGGTGGGGAGACGACCGAACCCGCTGTCGATGGCGATATTCGTCTGACGGCTGAGCGGCCAAAGTTTGCCTGAGACTTGCACAATTGTGCGTATCCGTTGGTTCCAAAAGAGCAACCTTTACAGGTTCCTGCGTACCGGATTCGAGTATGCGCGAGCACGTCCTCTTGATCGGTGGCGGCGGCCGCGAGCACGCAATCGCCCGTTCACTGGCTGCAAGCGACGCGGAACTGTACGCCTGTGCCAGCAACCGAAACCCCGGTATTGCCCGACTGGCAAGCCGGTTCGAAACGCTCGAGACGACTGACCCAGAGGCCGTCGTCGAGTACGCCGAGACGGTCCAGGCCACCATCGCCGTCGTTGGCCCGGAAGCACCGCTCGAGGCCGGCGTGAGCGATGCCCTCGAGCACGCGGGCGTCTACGCCTTCGGTCCGAACCAGGCCGAGGCCAGAATCGAGACGGACAAAGCCTTCCAGCGGCGGTTCATGCAGGCCCACGACATCACTGGGTGTCCGGATTTCAAGACCTTCGAAGACGAGGAGGCAGCCTGTGCGTACATCGACGAATACGACGGCGACCTGGTGATCAAACCGGCCGGGTTGACCGGCGGGAAGGGCGTCAAAGTCATCGGCGACCAGGTTACCCCCGAGGAGGGGAAAGCCTACATTCGCGAGAGCGACTACGACACGCTCGTCCTCGAGGAACGACTCATCGGCGAGGAGTTCACGGTGCAGGCGTTCGTCGCCAACGGCGAGGTGCGGACGGCTCCGGCCGTACAAGACCACAAACGAGCCTACGAGGGTGACGAAGGGCCCAACACTGGCGGGATGGGCAGCTACTCCGACGCCACGCGCGCCCTCCCGTTCATGACCGAGGCGGAGTACGACGCGGCGGTGTCGATCATCGAGGAAACCGTCGACGCCCTCGAGGGTTACAAGGGCATCCTCTACGGCCAGTTTATGCTCACGGCGGAGGGCCCGAAGGTGATCGAATACAACGCCCGGTTCGGTGACCCGGAGGCGATGAATACCCTTCCCGTTCTCGAGACGCCGTTCCTCGACATCTTGACGGCTGCTCGAGACCGGAAGCCACTGCCGGAGCTTTCGTTCGCTGACCGGGCAACGGTCTGTAAGTACGCGGTTCCGGCTGGCTATCCGACTGACCCTGAAGCTGGGGCACTGGTTCGCGTGGACGAGGAGAGCGTCGGTGAAGCAGCAGAGGGCTCGAGCGGCGACGGACTCCTCTTTTACGCCAGCGTCGACGACCGTGAGGACGGCATTTACACGACGACGTCGCGGTCGTTTGCCGTGGTCGGTCTCGCTGACACGATCGCTGACGCCGAAGTCATCGCGGAGAACGCACTCGAGCTCGCTGGCGAGGAGGGATTGCACATGCGTCACGATATCGGGAAGGCCGACCTCGTCCAGCGACGGATCGATCATATGGACGAATTGCGGTAACGGCTGACCGTTGGTCAAATTCGACCCGGCCAGCCCACAGAAAGTCTGCGGCCGATCGGTTTTCCACTATCGGACTCCTCGGCCGCCCAATTACGCTCGTTTCGGTGTGCTTATCGAGCGCTATGATAACTGTCCAAAAGTTGTCAACGGGGTGAGTCACCCCTCATTTGACCCACGTGCTGCTCAGAGCCACCCGCTTTCGACTGCTGAAGCCAGCCTCGAGTCTGCCTGCTGCCAATCGTCGGCGGCTCGCTCGAACAACGCCGTTGCGTGTTCGGTGGCCTCCTCGAGAACGTCCTCCTCGTCGACGCTCGTGACGTCGCCACCATCGA
>PUKM01000201.1 GCA_003552325.1 Natrialbaceae archaeon
CAGATTCACACGAAGACGGTTCGACGAACCCGGCTACTGGTTCCAGGCCGCGTCGTCCGGGTCGATCAGCCGCTCACCGCGGTCCAGCGCACTGATTTGCTCGTGGTCCTCGTCGGTCAACTCAACGGAAAAGCCCTCGAGGTTCTCCCCGATATGAGCACCCGTCGCTTTCGGAATCGCCGAGACACCCTCCCGTCCGGCGTGCCATGCGAGGGTCGCCTGAACCGGCGTCACATCGTGGGCGTCTGCAATCGACTGAATCGTCTCGATATCGCTTACGTCTCCTTTGGCGATCGGGCAGTAGGCAACCGTCTCGATGTCGTGTTCACGCGAGAACGAGACGAGTTCGGGTTGCTGGAGTCGTGGATGCAATTCGACCTGGTTCGCGACGATCGGCGACTCGAGGATCTCCATCGCTTCCTCGAGATACGGAATCGTGAAGTTGCTCACCCCGACGTGGCGGGTGTACCCCCGCTCGCGAACCTCGTCCATCGCTGGTAGCGTCGACTCTGGCTCGTAGGCCTTGACCGGCCAGTGGACGTACAGCAGGTCGACCTGCTCGACGCCGAGGCGCTCGAGGCTCTCCTCAGTCGTCTCGATGACGTCGTCGGCTGCCAGATTCGAGGGATGGACCTTCGTCGCCAGAAAGACCTCCTCGCGGTCGACGTCCGCCCGCTTGAGCGCCTGACCGACCTCACGCTCGTTATCGTACATCTGAGCCGTATCGATATGTCGATAGCCGAGTTCGAGGGCCTCGATAACGCTCTCGACGCACGTGTCGCCTTCGTGGCCGGAGGTACCGAACCCCGCTGGTGGGATGGTGGGCATACCCAAGCACACGCGGGCCTGCTACACAGGGGTCGGGGAAGCGGCAATCCAGCGTCGGCACTGCGTCGGTCTGCGGTTTCATGTTTATATACTATCGAGCGGCGACCGACGGTATGTCACGAGACATAGTGACGAGCAGACGAACCGTGCTGACAACGCTCACCGGACTCGCGGCGGTTGGCCTCGCTGGAACAGCGAGTGTCGGAGCCACGGAGCACCCGAGCAGTCCAAATGGAACACCAGGTTGTCCCCGAGGAGGAAATTCCGGCCCGCTCGAGTGTCAGTTCGGTACCGTCGATCGAATCGTCGACGGCCAGCACGTGGTCGTCTTACTCGAGGACGGCCGCGATACGATCGGTCAGGAAGTGATCCCCCGTGAGGAGGCAACCTGGGTCGACGAAGGTGATCACGTCATCGTCCGCTGGAAAGACGGCGAGTTTCACAATATCACCCCGGCACCGACGCCAGCGTCGGGACGGTAAAAATAACTCTACCCGTACGGACACGCATGGCGTTGAGGATCGAAGCCGCGCTCAGGTGATCGGAAGAGAGGAATTGCGCTCAGTCGCCATCGGGGTCGCACAACTCGACGAAGTTGCGGAGGATACGAAGACCGGTCTCGCCACTCTTTTCGGGGTGGAACTGGGTGCCAAAGACCGTCCCCGATTCGTTCGCGACCACTGAGGGGAACACCTGTTCGTAGTCAGTCGTCGCCACGGCTGCGCGGTCCCCGTCCGGAACGGCATAGTAGGAGTGGACGAAGTATGCGTACTCGCCGTCAACGCCCTCGACCAATGGGTGCTCCCGTTCGACCGAGAGCTGATTCCAGCCCATGTGTGGCACCTTCTGTCCGGCGTCGAACCGAACGTTCGTTCCCGGAATCAGATCCAGGCCGGTCACGGCCGAATCGCCGTCGGTCTCGCCTTCCTCACTCGTCGTGAGAAGCATCTGCATTCCGAGACAGATACCGAACAGTGGCGTCCCGCTATCGGCCACCTCGAGGAGGTCCGCTCGCAAGGGGTCGGCGTTTTCGACACCCTCTTTGAACGCCCCGACGCCGGGAAGGACGACGCCATCGGCGTCGTGGAACGCCGCCGGGTCGTCGGTGATCTCGACGGCTGCGCCGGCGCGCTCGAGGCCGCGGGTGACGCTGCGGAGGTTACCGAGGCCGTAATCGACGATGGCGACGTCGGCGTGAACCTGCTGACTCATACGAGGAGGTCGGTAATGAACTGCAAAAGGGGTTTCCTTTCGAGCAACGGTGGGGTCGGAGGAGGTGGGAGAAGGACGCTACTTCATCACCGACTCGGCCATCCGTCGTGGGAAGCCGGTGATGAGTTCTTTCAAGCCCATGACCTCGTCGTCCGAACGAAGTCGGGAGCGGAGGCGCTGGCTGAAGAGTTCGACAGTGATGATCAGGACGAAGATACACAGCAACGTCGCCATCACTTCCGTCCAGTTGAGCAGCCCCTGTTGAGACTCGACGACCTGCCCGAGACCACCGGCCCCGTAGACACCGACGGTAACCGCGATCCGGACGTTGATCTCGAGGATGTAGAGCGTCCAGGCAATGAACGAGGTTTTGACCTGGCTCAACATCCCGAACACGATCGTCTGTGGCTTGCTTGCGCCAGTCGTTTCCATGGCCTCGATCGGGCCGTCGGCGATTTCCTCCAGTTCGTCGACGAACAACCGCCCGAGGTTTCCGATCGTGTCGAAGGCGATCGCGAACGTCGCCGCGGCCGGTCCAAGCCCGGCAAGCGGGATAAAGATCAGCGTCCACACGAGGGCGGGAATCGCCCGGATGAACGACATCGAGCCGCGGAAGATGAAGTTGAACGGGAACGGCGTCACGCGCTCGGAACCGAGCACGCCGAACATGAGCGCAAACGGGAAGCCCATGATCGTTCCGACCACACCCATCGCGAGCGTGATACCCGCCTGGCCGAAGATAGCGAACATCCCCAGTTCCTCGAAGAAGAACGTATAGAATCGTCCCTCGAGTAACAGGGAGGCGATTTCCGGATCGAACAGCAGGTTCCGATCGATGATGAACGCGGTGTACTGTCCGAGGTCGAGGAACGGAACGCCCGGTCCGAACGTCGTCGTCGGGAAGTAGTTACGAAGTGACGTCCCGAAGTGTTCCCAGGTGAAGTCACCGTCTAAGAGTTCCGTCGCGCTCAACCCCTGGACGAAGACGAACAGCACAAAAGTGACCAGTCCGACACTGGCAATCGCCCGGCGGCGGCGGCGTTGACGGATACGCTCGTATTGTTCGGTGAGACGACTATCCCGGTTTACTCCGTCGCCCCCGGTGGCGGTCCCACCATCGCTCGCGACCTCGGGGTCGCTCTCGTCGCTCACGGTGTCGCCTCCGTTTCCGAGTCGCCCGATTGGCTGACGAACATTCCTTCGGTGTCGATATCCCCGTAGATGTTGTCGATGACGTCGATAGTCAACTCGTCTCGGTACCCATCGAACACTTTTTGGCCATCCCGAAGGCCGATGAAGCGTTCACCGAACTTTCGGGCGATGTTGACCTGGTGGAGGCTGATGAACGTCGTCAACTCACGCTCTTCGGACGCCGCACCGAGATACTGCATGACGTCCTGGGCACTGCCCGGATCGAGGCTCGCGACCGGTTCGTCTGCGAGTAAGACCTCGGGCTCTTGCACCAGTGCCCGAGCGATACCGACCCGCTGTTGTTGGCCCCCGCTCATCCGGCGTGATTTCTGCTGGGCTTCCTCGAGCAATCCGACGGTATCGAGTGCCTCGAGCGCTCGGTACTTGTCGTCGTCATCCTGCAACTGGAGCAGGCTTTCGAAGAAACCACTTCGGTTCATGCCCCCGGAGAGCGCGTTCGAGTAGGCGGACAGATCACCGATAATATTGTGTTGTTGAAAAATCATTGCAACTTCCGGACGAGGACGGGTCATCGGTTGGCCCCGTATCCGTATTTCGCCGCTCGTCGGTTTGGTCAACGCGGACATACAGCGTAACAACGTGGACTTCCCCGAACCAGACACGCCGAGAATAATAACGAATTCACCGGCTGGCACCTCGAAAGAGACGTCATCGAGGGCGGTCACCTCGCCGAATTTTTTCGTAAGGCTGTCAACTATGACTTCACCCATGGTCAATGAAATAAGTACGGTTTGAAATAGCCGTCGAGATTAGTCGAGTTCCTCGGGGTCCAGTCCGAGTTCGTCGAGCAGATCGACGATCGGTGCGTAATCGTCGTGATCGGCTGGCTCGATACCGTCGAACCAGAGCAGGTGGTCTTCGAACTCATCGTCGTCCGGGTCGGCACCGAGCATGTCTGCCAGCTCGTCTTCGTCGTGTTGGAAGACCTCGGGCTCTGCCTCGAGCATGAGCGTCTCGAGTTCCTCTCGGATTGGGTCGTCCCAGTCGGCACGGGCAACGATGGGGGCTCGTGGAATTGGGTCGGAGACAGCGAGGAGCTTCAATTCGGGGTCGCGGGTCCCAGCATCCTCGTACTCGACTGAGATATCCACGAAGTCCTGGGACATCTCGTCGAACTGCTCCTGTGGGACGTGGGCACTCGTCGAGAAGTCACCGGTCCCGGCCGCCGCAATACTCGGATTGTCGATGAGCTGTTCGCGTGCCGTGTCGTGGTCTGAGGTCCGCCAGGTGAAATCAACCGGATCACCGTCGGGTGCCCCACCGACGTCGAGGCCGGCCTGACTCAACATTAGCATGGGGACCATGCCACCGGAAACGGACGTCGCCCCTGCAGTTGCGACTTCCTCGCCCTCGAGGTCTTCGAGTGTTTCGATACCGCTGTCCGGGGTCGTCACGATGGTCGAGAAGTACAGTTCGGAACCGAACGCCAGACGCATCCCGACGACGTCGATGACGTCAGGGATCTGTGCGACTGCACCAGGTGAGGTGTCCGCAAAGTCACCACTGCCTCGCTCGAGTTCGGCGACCGTCGACGCGTAATCCGAGGTCTGGATACCGTTAATTTCGACATCAGCCTCTTCCTCGAGGTAGTCGAAAAGCGGCTGATACTGAACCTCGATGTCGACCGTCTCTTCGGCTGGGTTCATCACCCAGCTCACTTCAGTCGGGTCGTCGGTGTCGCCAACGGTGTCCCCGCTGGTATCGTCAGTCGTGTCATCGGCTGCTGTGTCGTCGCCGTTTTCGTCACCGAGACATCCTGCGAGTCCAGCGACACCGGCAACGCCAGCCCCCTTCAGCACCTTCCGTCGGTTTGCTCTCCATAAGCCCTTATCGGACATAGAGGGTAACTTTGTTCCAGACCATTTAGTGTTTTCTATGTCATCTATATAGTAGCCCAGTATGAGCAGCGATACCACGACAGAAGCGGTAAAGAAAACAGTATGAGTGGATGATTGGGTGGGAAAATACGAGAACGACTGTCGATAGTACAGCTGAGACCCACTCGTGAGAAAGGAGTCTCAAACAGATTGGAAATGACGTGCGTTGTTCGTGAATACAGTCCCAACGACACTACCGAGGGTTGGAACACCGCCCGTAGTGCTACTCGACAGGTTCCTCACGAGCCACAGACCAGCGTGGCACACTTCAGAACCCATCGAGACGAGACTGCCCCCCACGTCTCGAGTGGTCCGAACCGGAGAGGTCTGCGGCCGTCTCGAGCGTCTCCCGAAACGCCCCTAGCTGGCTCCGATTGTAGAGCGTCGCCGCCGGGTGAAGGCAGATGAGTACGCGACGAGGGCTCCCATCGAGTCGAATCTCCTCGACGGTGCCCGTCTCTTTCGTTACTGCCACCGACCGCTCCAGCAGGTGTTCACTCGGGACCTTCCCTAGCGTGACGATGATCTCTGGGTCGAGGCGAGCGATTTCGGTCTCGAGATACCCCCGACAGTTCGCCAGTTCACCCGTTCGTGGATCGCGGTTTTCCGGTGGGCGACAGCGCACGCAGTTCGTGATCCGAACGTGCTCGCGCTCGAGGCCGACCTCGAGCAATGTCTCCTCGAGAACGGACCCGCTTCGACCCACGAACGGGCGTCCCTCGGCGTCTTCGGTAGCTCCCGGCCCTTCGCCGACGAAGAGCACGTCGGCGTCGGTTGGGCCATCACCGTTGACGATCTGGCTTCGGGATTCGACGAGCGCCGGGCACCGTTCACACGCCGTGACCTCGAGGCCGTCCATTGTCTCCTCGGGCGAGTCAGTCTGGTCGTCGACCATGCTCAAACGGTGGGCCCTCCCCCTATAGAACGCACCGACTTCCCGTGTCTTGGCTGGCGAACACGTCGGGGCACCCACCTATATGTACCCCTCGCCACATCGGTCAGGTATGCAGACACTCGAGGTCACGGACGAACAGTATGCAGTGATACAGCGACTCCGGGCGGCGATTTCAGCAGAGGTCGTCGGCAAGTACGGCTTCGTTCGCGAACGCGATGCCGTCCAGTTTTTGATCGATTCACTCGAGGCCGATGGCGATGACGCCCTCGATATCGAACTCGACCTCGAGGATATCGAGTCTGGAACGGGTGCAACAGCAGACGTGGCGGCGGCCGTCGACGCGGCCATTGCCGGGGACGACGGCGCGGAGATCCGATACGACGAATCGCTCGAGGGGGCGAACCCGTCGGTCGAGGAAGCCGTCGACGACGAGGTCGAAGAAGCGATCGACGGCGAGAGCGACGACGAGGCTGAAAGCGGCGACGATGAGACAGCGGCTGAAATCGAACCCAACGATGACGAAAACGCTGATGAAGCAGCGTCAGCGGACACCGACGACGTCGAGACGGAGGACGGCGACGATGACACGGACGACGGAGGTGCGGCAGACGACGATGATATGCTCAATCGGATGATGAGTCTTCTCGAGACCCACGACGACAAGTGGGAGGAGTCACCGGCAGCGGACTATCGCTACCGAGTGACCCTCCCCGACGAGTCGACCGAAGACGTCCAGACGAAAGACGACGTCCGGGCGTTGTTGTTCAAAAACTACTGAGGTCTGCTCGCGCGCTCTACCCGCCGGCAACCGGCGGGAACACCGAAACCCGATCTTCGGGCTCAAGAGGCGTTTCGACACCCTCCATGTGGATGACGTCACGGCCGTTTTTGAGGACGCTCAGTTGTGGCCGGATCGCCCCGTCCTCGAGCAACTGCCCCTCTAAGCCCTCGTACTCCGCCTCGAGCATCGACAACACGTCGCCGACTGTCGCGTCGTCAGGGACCGTCGTCGCGAGTTCTTTCTGCCCAACCGCGTCTCTGAAGGTCGCGAAAAACCGCAACTCGAGTTCCATAGCCATACCTCCACGTTGTCGGCCCAGACCATAGGTTCGGCGGTCTCCCCCACCCTAGCCCGTCCAAAACTCGCTCACTCGAGGTCATCGTAAAGCGACGCCAACTGCCCGATCGAATACTCGACCGAGAGCATCGATCGCCGCCGCCGGCACAGGGCGGAAAGGCGATCCTGTTCCTCCAGACAGCGAGTGATTGCCCACTGGAAGTCACCGATCGACCCCTGCTGATACCGATACCCCGTCTCTCCCTGAATTACCGAATCAGTCAATGCACCAGCATCGACGGCCACGACTGGCGTCCCACAAGCGGTCGCCTCGAGAGCTACCAGTCCCTGTGTCTCCACCGGACTCGGAAAGACGAACACGTCGAGGGCACTGTAGAACGCCGGAAGCTCGTCTCGGTCGAGAAACCCGAGGAATCGAACGTCGGCATCCACCTCCGCCGCATACGTTTCGAGCCGTTCCCGCGCTGGACCGTCTCCACCCAGCACGAGCGTCAACCCCGTTCCGGCAACGGCATCGATGGCTTCCTCGAGGTTCTTTTCCTCACCATGGCGACCGGTATACCCGAGTACCGGGCGGTCCGTTGGCAGGTCGTATCTTACCTCGAAGGCCCTCGAGTCGACCGGTCTGAACACGTCGGTGTCGATGCCGTTCGAGACGACTGTCACATCGACGTCGGCGTCGACGGTCTCGAGCAGGTGATCGCGGGCGAACGAGGTCGGTGCCGTGACGTGATCGACGCGCTCGAAGAACGACCGCTCGTAGAGTCGACACGTCCGCTTGACACCGTCGAGAACGTTGCCCGAAACGTACTGACTCGCGCGGTCGTCGAGGAGTGTGTGGTAGGAAGCGACCACCGGACACCCCTGTTTGCGAGCGTATCGGATTCCCGCGAAACCGATCGTAAAAGGCGTATGGACGTGGGCGATGTCCGGTTCGTATGCCGTATCGAGTGCGTCCGGGACCGCCGGTAATCCGAGCCGGTACTGTGGATAGAGCGGCGCACGGACGCTTCGAAGCGGGAACTCTCCTGACCCGGGTTCGTGTCCATCCATCTCTGGAAAGACGACCGGCATCGCCGTTCGTCGCTGTCTCCATCGGTCTCGCCACAGTTGAATCGTGTACGTGACGCCGTTGACCGTCGGCAAATACAGATCTGAAAACGCGACAACGGTCTCCGTCCGTGCCATTGGTTCGCGATTCATCGGGCCGGTGAATAAGTATGCCTATCCAGCAAACTCGAACGCAGTGTGTCCCTTACTTCACTGCAAACGCAACACCGTGATCTTCGAGCAGTGATCGCATCCGAGTCACCCCGCCGTCTATGTCCCAGCCGTCGCCGACGTAGTGTTTGTACGGATGGCGAAGCCAGGAGTACTCCCGGTGGGCGAATACCTCAACTGTATCGCGGCCATCCTGAAAGAGCGTGACGTGGAGTTGCCAGTCGGCCAAACGTGACTGTCGGCGAACCCAGCTTCCCGCCGAAAACCGGCCATCATCGAGCACTTTGAGCGCGGCAATCGGCTCCGGAGAAAACGACATCGCCTCGAGGTCGGGTCGAAACGCACCGAGGCTCCGCTCGACGGTGCCGACGTACTCGGCGGGGTGTTGCGTACAGGTGGCAAACCCGCCAAAGGGTTCTTTGATCCGGTGAACCGTTGGCAGGACCCGTCGGCGGAGCCGTGTCGTCAGATCCAGTTCGCCCTGAAAGTCAGCATAGTCGTCCCTCGACTGCACGCACCTCTCTTATGGCCTCGACAGCAAAATCCTTGTGGCTTGATTCACCCTGTCCCTGGGGAGTCAGTCGTCCATCTTCGAGAGTCGAATACCATCTTCGACGAGCCGAGCATTTCGTTCCCGGTCGAGATGGTCGGCGAGGTCGTCGTGGTCGTACAATTGCGCGATCAGGTCAGCGTAGAGCGTCCGCCAGGCGATGGCGTAGATCGGTGACTGACCCCAGGCGCGCAACTCGGGAACGAACTGATCGTAGGTCTCGAGTCGCTGCTCGAAGTGGTCGATAGCGTCGAGAACGGCGGCTGCCGCGGCGGCGTCGTCATCGGCCGCGGTAATGGCTTCGTTGAGCCGTTTCTCCCAGCCGGCAACTGCCTGTTGCATATCGAGTGCGGCACTGTCGTCCTCCTCGGGGAGTCGCTCGAGGACGGGTTGTGGGACGCCGAGTGAAAGCTCGTCCATGGGTGTGGTACTGCTGCAGGGATTAAGAAACACACCGTCTTCGTGGACGACCGAGGTTCTGGGTGGTGTACTTTGTTGGGCAATAACGGACGTTCGCAACAGCAGCTGTTTTGTATAGTGATATACAGTTTGTCGGACGGCAAAACGGTACTAAACCATCCCTGGTTGATACTCCTTTTCCCATAGCTCACAATTTCGAGTCGTTCCAGCTCGATCACACACACTGCCGACACGGCAGCCGTTCCAGCTCCACGGATATCGCACGGGCACGTGTAGCCGGGTACAAACTGGAAAAACCATCCCACTCACACCCGGCAGGATGTGATGGGTGATCGCCGCAATCACACGCAGAGGAGATTTCTCCCCCTCGAGCCTGTGCCACTAACACGGATACTAGACAAACAGCGGTGAACCAGTGTGCCATAGCAGCGTCTATTCAGAACTGGCTGCGTGCCCACTGCGCTCACACTCGAGCATCACCTACGAGGGGGAAGCCCATCTTCACAGCGTGACCCCTGGGGGTTGCGTGTGAGAAGAGACGTTCCGAACGACGAACCAGGAAGTAGACACACTCGCGCATGCGGCCTCGACCGCTCTCATCCAGCGACTGGAGCTCAAACGAGAGTGACCCACCCGAGCCCATCACGACCCGGCTATCCAGGTATCAGTAAGTGACGGACGGAGCGAGGCCATTGCCGTCACCCACAGTGATCGTGGATGCACCGCGATACATGGATGACACGACACACCACGTCGAACCCAGTGGAGATCCTCACTCACAGCGCAGATCAAACAGAGCGCGGGGTGAGAACAGAGTCTCAGGACCAGAGCCCGACCCTGCTCGCCCCGGTCCGGCATAAACGCCCGCCATAGCGGCCCGTACACGACCCATAAATCGTATACTGATATAGCAAATTGGCGAGCGCGTGGGACACA
>PUKM01000048.1 GCA_003552325.1 Natrialbaceae archaeon
GCGTGAGGGCCGTCTCACAACTGGGACACTGCTCGAGCAACGTTCGAAGCGGCCGACCAGCGGCCAATCGAATGGGGTCGTCGACCCGCCCCTCGAGGACGCGTGCGGCGGCCAGTTCGGCGATGGCAGCCGGGCGGTTCAACAACGTGCGGGTGCCGTCGCCGACGATGACGACGTACTCGCGGCCCGAGCGTTGTTCGGCGTGGGCCTCGAGCGTCGCGGGCGTCAGCTCGTCGGCGACAGCAGCGAGTTCGTCTGGGAACTGGTCACGAAGGGGTGCCATTTCGGCCTCCCACTCGTTTCGGAACGTGGTGTCGAGCGCCACGTCCTCACCTTCGAGAGTGATCACACCGGCCTCGAGCAGCGCCTCGAAAATGGCATCGCCGCCGGGATGG
Source organism: Natrialbaceae archaeon (assembly GCA_003552325.1). Taxonomy (GTDB): domain Archaea; phylum Halobacteriota; class Halobacteria; order Halobacteriales; family Natrialbaceae; genus Natronosalvus. The sequence goes on from PUKM01000048.1 coordinate 396, forward strand.
CGCTCGTCGGTATCGGCGAGTGATCCGGGGTCGACGCTGTCGACCTCGAGGTGGTCGAACGCGTCAGTCGGCAGTGGAAGCCTGGCGACCAGTTTAGGGGCGAACTGTGGGGTGTAGGGAATCACGTACCCACGGAGGGCGATAGCCAGTGATCCGACCGTGCCGACGACCAGGGCGAATCGTCGACGGCGGGCAAGCGCGAGTACGCCGACGATACCGGCAAGGACGACCAGATTGACGAGCGTACAGGGGAGACACCGGTTCGACCCGGTGTACTCCGGCCGACGAATCGAGTCGAGAGACATCGCAGGGGGCTTTCGGCCCCAGCGATATCAGTCTACCTCCCGAACACAATCTTTTTACAATTGGTGTGGTAATAAGTCCCATTGGTTATGTATGGCGCAGGCTTATCACGGTGCCCTCACCTCGAGTGTCCTCCAGAAAACGTGACCAACGGAGGGGACGTCCGTACCACACACACGAGCTATGGAGACCAGTAATCTCATTGGAACACTCGAGGATGCGGGCCTCTCGCCGTACCAGGCAGAGGCGTACGTGACGTTGCTCGAGTTGGGTGCCTCACCAGCGACGGAGATCGCTAAATCGAGTGCGGTTCCTGACCCGCGCATCTACGACGTGCTTCGGGACCTGGCGGATAAAGGATACATCGAGACGTACGAACAGGGCAGTTTACACGCCAGAGCCCACAGTCCCGCGGATGTCCTCGCTGACCTTCGTTCGCGGGCGTCGCGTTTCGAAGCCGCGGCCGAGGAGATCGAAGAGCGGTGGCACCGCCCGGACCTCGAAGAACACCACGTCAATATCGTCAAACGGTTCGAGACGGTCCTCAGCCGAACCAAAGAAGTGATTCGGGCCGCAGAATCCCAGGTCCAGATCGGGGCGACGCCAGCCGAGTTCGAGCAGTTACGCGGTCCACTCGAGACGGCTATCGACAACGGCGTCAACGTGCGACTCTGTCTGTTTCCGACAGACAACGAACGCCCGAGCCAGCCGTCGAGAGACGTGTTAGCGAAGACCTGTACGGAGGCGCGCATCCGGACGATCCCGTCACCGTTTCTGACCCTCGTCGACCGGTCCTGGACGGGCTTCTCACCCAACCGAGGCTCGGTGAACGAGTACGGCGTCATCGTCAATGACCGGGCCCACGCGTACGTCTTCAACTGGTACTTTTTGACCTGCCTCTGGGAGGTCAACGAGCCAATTTACACTGATCGGTCTACATCTCCCCCGATGACGTTCGTCGACATCCGCCGCTGTATCCGTGAACTCGAGCCACGCATCGCGGACGGTGTTCGGCCCAGCGTCTCCGTCGAGGGGTTCGACACCGACACTGGACGAGCGGTGCGGGCCGACGGCACGATTACGGCCGTCGATTACGCCGGTGGGCAGCACACCCCCGACCAGCCAACGCCGTTGTCCGGGCTCTCCGGAAAAGCATCAATAACCCTCGAGACCGCAGACGGCGACATCGAAATCGGTGGGTGGGGAGCCATGCTCGAGGATATCGAAGCGACAAAAATCGTTGTGAACAGCTTCGAGTAGTCTGTCGTTTTCGCCGCTAATGTGCTCTTACCATCGATGGCCATCTATCGACTGCTGCAAAATTAACAACAGCTGTTGTATCTCATCCATTAACTATAAGTGTTCTTCACGAGCATACCTATAACTACATGTCTGATAATGGCACTCACGGTGGGCATGAGGCAAACGTTTCCCGACGAACATTCGTCGCTGCAGCAGGTGCTGCTGGTACGGCCAGTCTCGCCGGCTGTATCTACGGTGACGATGAGGACGAGGATGCGGTCGTTATCTCGATGGGGTCACAGACCATCGAGGACGTCGAGGACGCGATGCCCGACCTGCTGTACGAGAACGGACTGGACGAGGACATCGACATCCGATTTAGCTCACAGGAAGACGATTCGGGTGAACAGCGTGACCACTACCTCTCGGTGCTCGAGGCAGAGGAATCCGAACCCGACCTGATGATGGTCGACACCGGGTGGACGAACATCCTGATCGAGCGGGGACTCATCGCGAACCTTTCGGAGGAACTCGACGACGAGACGCTCGATCTGATCGACAACGAGTACTTCGATGCGTTCACCGACACCGCGCGCGACCCGGACGGGGACCTGTTCGGACTGCCACTGTTCCCGGACTACGCGGTGATGTATTACAACAAAAACTACGCGCGGGACGCCGGCTACGACGACGACGATTTCGAACAGTGGGAGACCGAGCCGATGAGCTGGCAGGAGTGGGCGGAACTGACCGAAGAGATCGTCGAGGCCTCGGATGCCGAGTTCGGCTTTGCGACCCAGTGGGACATCTACGAGGGCACGGCGTGCTGTACCTGGAACGAGGTCATGACGTCGTGGGGCGGCGCGTACTTCGGTGGCGAGGAGAACCTCGCCGGCCCGATTGGCGAGCGCCCGGTCACGGTCGACGAAGAGGAGTTCATCGAAGGACTGCGGATGATGTACACCTTCGCCGCCGAGGAAGAAGACGACGAAACACACGACGACTTCCCGGTTGGCATCGCCTCCCCGGACATCACGTCGTGGGACGAAGAACCCGCACGGGAACCCTTCTCCTCCGGCGACGCCGCGATGCTCCGCAACTGGCCATACGTCATCCCGGTGACGCTCGGGGATGATGACTACCCACTGAACGACGAAGACGACCTCGGTGCAATGCCGATCCCCTACGGTGTCGAGGAAGGCGAAGGCGCGTACGAAGGGACTGGTGGGACGACGTCAGCACAGGGTGGCTGGCACATTGCAATGAACCCGAACACCGAACGCCAGGACGAGGCACTCCAGATCATGCAAGCGATGACCGAGGACGACTTCAACCTCGGCATGCTCGAGGTCATCGCGTGGTTGCCACCGAAACCCGAGCTGTTCGACGACGAAGAGGCGACCGACGAAGATGCCGTCGGTGACATCGCCCACTACATGGACACCCTTCGAGTGTCCGGTGAAGGCGCGATGCCGCGGCCGGTGACCGACCAGTGGCCAACGCAGGTCGACATCATCGCCGAACGTGTCAACCAGGCGGTGAGTGGGGACGAAACACCGGAGGAATCCGCCGAGCAACTGCAAGAACAGCTCGAGGACTCTGAAGCCTAACGATGAGCGCCGAAACTGACGGACAGGTACCCGCCGCTGAGCAACACTCGCGGCGGTCGGGGCCACTGGTTGCAGTGACGCGGTGGCTCGAGAACCTCGGGGAGACGGCGTTTGCCTACTTACTGTTGACGCCGGTGTTTCTCCTGTTGGGTTCGATCGCCCTGTATCCGCTGTTGCGGACGTTCGAGCTGTCGCTCTATGCGAACGTGCTGGGGGCGGGTGAGCCCGAGTTCGTCGGCTTCCAGAACTACGTCGAGATGTTTACCGGGGCTCGAAACGCTGATTTCCCCGGTTCGACGACGTTCTTGCCAGCGACTGAAACCAGCTCGAGCTTTCCGTTTATTCACGTCGATGGATGGTTGCGCAGTGCACTGATCGTGACGCTGTTGTTCACGGTCGTGAGCGTCTTTTTCGAGACGATCATCGGATTCGGGCAGGCGCTCGTGTTGGACCAGGAGTTCCGGGGCCGTCGCTGGGTGCGAGCGGCAATCATCATCCCGTGGGCGATTCCGATCGTGATCCAGGGGATGATCTTCTACCTGATGTTCCACCCCAGTACCGGCTTTCTCACACCATACCTGTCGAGCATCGGGCTCGTCGCCGGGACGAACACGTTGAACGACCCCTGGAGTGCGCTCTTGATCGTGACGGTCGCCGACATCTGGAAGACGTCGGCGTTCATGGCACTCCTGATATTGGCCGGACTCCAGAGTATCGACCGAAGCCTGTACGACGTGGCGAAAGTCGCCGGCGCGACCAAGTGGCAACAGTTCAAGATGATCACGTTCCCGCTCGTCCTGCCGGCGGGGGGGATTGCGATCCTCTTCCGGACCATCGACGCCATGCGGATTTACGGGCTCATCGACTCCGTCTCGAGTTGTACCGTCGTGCCGTCGCTGTCGTGTATGGTCGTCGAAACGTTCAACACTGCTCGAGGGCTGTCCTCTGCGGTGGCGTTCGTGACGGCGGCCATCATTGGCTTGCTCGTGACGATCGTGATCATCCAACAAGTTCGGGAGGGGATCTAAGATGGCAACACAGACCGAACAACAGACCGGAAGCGACGAACAGAACCTCGGACCACTGCAACAGTGGACACAGGGGGTACTCTCCGACCAGGAGAAACAACAGCGTCTCTACCGGGCGCTGTTTTACGTCGCGGCCATCTTCTTCCTCGTGACCACGCTGTTCCCGTTCTACTGGCTCCTCGTGCTCGCGTTGACACCGAACAGTGCGATCCTCGGTGGCGACTGGTCGCTCCCAGTGATTGGCCTCGAGTTCCCCCACCCGCAGGGATTCAACGTCGTCGCGTTCGTCGAGGTCTTCCAACAGGTGCCGTTTCACCTGTACGTGTTCAACAGCTTCGTGCTCGCGGTGACGACGACGATCATCGTGATCGCCGTGGCGAGTCTCGCAGGCTACGTCTTCGGCCGGCTGGACTTCCCCGGCCGCGGACCACTGCTCCTCGGCATCCTCGTGGTCTCGTACTTCCCACCGGCAGCATTCTTGATCCCCCTGTTCGACGCGTTCCTCGGGAACGCCGTCGTGCTCCCGTTCGTCGGGATCGAGCTGTTCGAGCCACCGCGACTTGTGAACACGCCAGGGGCGATGATCATGCCCTTTAGCGCGTTGTTCTTGCCGTTGTCGATTTTCATCCTGATGACGTTCTACAGCCAGATTCCGGACGGCCTGGAGGACGCTGCCCGTGTCGAGGGGACGACCCGCCTCGGCGCACTCGTCAGGGTGATCATGCCGCTGTCAGCGCCGGGGGTTGCGACCGCCGCCGTGTTGACCTTTATTGCGGTATACAACGAGTACTTCTTCAGCGAGATCATGGCACTCGAGAACGTCCCGCAGAACTGGTCGCCACTCGTTGGCGGGATCTTGAGCTACCAGGACCAGTATACGACCGACTTCAACCTGATGGCGGCTGCGAGTATCGTTGGGGTACTCCCGATGTTGATCCTCGTGATCGTCGCCCAGGAAAAGATCGTCAGCGGACTGACCGCTGGCGCACTGAAAGAATAATGAGATCACAACAATGGCACAATTAACCCTAGAACACGTCACGAAGCAGTACGAAGACGTTACTGCCGTCGACGATATGAACCTCGATATCAGAGACGGCGAGTTCGTCTGTCTCGTCGGCCCTTCCGGCTGTGGAAAGTCGACGACGATGGAAACGATTGCTGGGCTCACCAAGCCGACTGAGGGAACGATCCGGATCGGTGACCGGGACGTCACGAAACTCCCGCCGAAAGACCGGGGGGTCGCGATGGTCTTTCAGAACATCGCCCTGTTCCCCCACATGGACGTCTACGACAACATCTCCTTTGGGCTCAGATTGCGTGATTTCGACACCGACGAAATCGATCGTCGGGTCAATCGCGCGACCGAAATCGTCCAACTCGAGGGGATGCTCGATCGGATGCCCGACGAGATGTCCGGGGGACAACGCCAGCGCGTGGCGATCGCCCGTGCGATCGTTCGGAACCCGGACGTCTTCCTGATGGACGAGCCACTGGCAAACTTAGACGCCAAACTGCGCGTCCACATGCGCACGGAGTTACAGCGGCTGCACAAGGAACTGGACACGACGATCATCTACGTGACCCACGACCAGGCCGAAGCGATGACGATGTCGGATCGGATCGCCGTCATCAACGCGGGTGAACTCCAGCAGATCGACCCGCCGCTGGTCTGTTACAACCAACCGGCGAACCTCTTCGTCGCTGGCTTCATCGGCTCACCGTCGATGAACTTCGTCGAGGGCGAACTCACTGACTCCGGCGTCCGGACCAGCTCGTTCCACGTCGACTGTGACGTGAGTGCGATCGACGGCGTCAGCGTTGGCGATCCAATCACGGTTGGCGTCCGGCCAGAAGACGTCCACCTCGCTGATCGAGGCCAGGACGTCACCGCCCCAACCCAACCGATTCCCGTCGACACGGACGTTCTCGAGCCGATGGGGAACGAGGTGTTCGTCTACCTCAAACTCGAGAGCGGTTCGGACCGAACCATGGCCGAGACCGAAATCGATGGTGACAAAGAAGTCGTTGCCGGTCCACAGGGCCAACTCTTAATGAGTCTCGAACCCGACACCGATATCGAGGAAGACCAGCAAGTCGAGGTCGTTCTCGACCGAACCAGCATCCACCTGTTCGATAGCCAGACTGGTAACGCACTCGTCCACGGCGTCGAACACCTCGGAAACGCCAGGGTCGGGGACGAAGCCACACACGCTGGCGCAGAATCAGATAGTTATACATGAGTTCGCTCGTGCCCCTGGTGTATTACGGCGGCTTACTCATCCTGTTTTTCTTCTGGATCTACGGGATTATCTCGTTTATCCTCGATATGAAAAACACGGTGATTCCAGGTATTCGTCAGTACCGCCGCGGGCGCAAGCAGTTGAAAGCGAAACGTGAGCGTGAGCGCGAACGCGAAGACGAAGAACGTCAACTCTATTGACGAGTCCCTCGATACATGACCTCACACACGCCCTTAGATCAGACGCCTCGAACCGGGATCGTCGGCCTCGGTAACATTGGACAGTATCACGCCGAACGGCTCCTCGAGCTCGACATCGACCTCGTCGGCGGGATGGACGTCTCTACGGAGGCCCGTGAGACGTTCGAACGTCGCTACGGTGTCGAAACCTACGAGGATCACACGGCCCTGTATGAAACCGTCGACGCGGTTATCATCACGACACCAAACAAATTCCACGAGACGTACACCGTCGACGCCCTCGAGACCGGTATTCATGTCCTCGTGGAAAAGCCACTTGCACACTCCCTCGAGAGCGCCAGACGGATCCGCGAGGCGGCGGCCGCGAGTGAGGCCATCTGCATGGTCGGGTTCAACAATCGATTCCTGAATACCGTCCAGATCGTCAGGAACCGAATCGAACGCGGTGAACTCGGCACCATCACACACATCGAGGCGAACTACGTCAGGCGCCGCGGCGTCCCCGGACGAGGGTCGTGGTTCACGCGACGGGCTATCGCTGGCGGCGGCGCCCTGATCGACCTCGGCGTTCACGCGATCGATCTCGCGCTGTACATCCTCGACTTCCCCGCGGTAGAAGAGATCAACGGCGTGACCCGAACCGAGTTTGGAAGCCGCGAGAACTACGCCTATCTCGACATGTGGGGTGATGACGCCGGTCCAGATGAGTTCGACGTCGACGACTCTGCGACCGCGTTCATCCGGTGTGCGAACGATCGGGCGATTTCCCTCGAGGTCGCCTGGGCGACGAACCGGCCGGCCACCCACGAGTTCGTTATTCGGGGCACGGAGGCGGCCGCTCGGTTCGATCTCCTCGAGGGCGACCTGACGTTTTACTCGGCGAGTACCGCTGGCCCCCATCATCTCGAGGATACCTCGATTCAGACGCCACAGAACGATACCCACTCCGACGAGCAACGGGCGTTTTTCGACGCCATCGTCTCTGCACGCGACGTGGGCGAGAGCGTCGAGGAGGCGTTCACCGTCCAGCGGGTGATCGATGGGATCTACCGCTCGAGCGCCGAGGGTCGGTGTGTCTCGATTGGTGACGAACCCTAGTGGGTCACCGCAGACAGGCTGCGACGACCGCCAGCATCCGTTCACCTTTGACCTCATCGGCCAAGAGTGGCACCCGACGGACGTCTGTCCCTCGGAAGAGGTCCTGTGACTCCATCAGAGCACCCTGTTGGACGTCCCAGCGTCGTTGACAGAACGCACAGGAGTCCAGATCTGGCTCGAGAAAGTCCGCGTCGACGTCGTCGGTCACGTCGGCCAGTGGTTCCATGACGCGGTTGACGACGACCGTCGACACCGGAATGTCGAACTCCTCGAGCTGGGTGCGCAGTCGCTTGGACTCGAGGACGCTCATCTCCTCGGGAACCATCACGATCCGGAAATCCGTCCGGGAGGGATCACGAAGGACGGCCCGCAGTCGCTCGATCCGATCACGAAGTTCCTCGAGGTCTTGCATGTCATCAGCGCCCTCCTGGGGGACGTCGCCGAACATGCCCTTGATGCCCTCGACCATCCCGCCGATCCGCTGACGGAAACTGATGATCCGGCCCATCATGGTATCCATGATCTCGGGCAACTGGAGCAATCGGAGGGTGTGTCCCGTTGGGGCCGTATCCACGATGACGCGGTCGAACCGTGGATCGTCCAGGTACTCGAGGAGGGTCTGCATGGCGGCGGCCTCGTCTGCGCCGGGCATCGCGCCGCCAAAGAGGGCGTCCATCGGTGAGTCGTCGCCGAGGAACTGGCCCAGGCCCCCAAACGCGTCACCGTCTTCGGCTGCGAAGGCGGCGTGGCCCTCCTCTAAGGCGGCGTCGGGGTCGATTTCAGCGCCGTACAGTGGGAGTTCGGTAATAATCTTTTCCGGGCTGGTGCCGATATCGGTCTCGAAGGTGTCAGAAAGGGAGTGCGCCGGGTCCGTCGAGACGACCAGCGTCGTGACGCCACGTTTGGCGCTATCCAGTGCCGTCGCGGCGGCCATCGTCGTCTTGCCAACCCCACCTTTCCCACCGTAGAGGACGTAGGAGGGGCCATCGACTGGCTCGTCCGTCGGTTCGACGTCGATGCTCGTGTCTTCCTCGGGTGCCGTCTCTGATTCGCCGTCGATCGACTCCGTTGGGGTAACCTCGATCGTCGCATCGTCCGCGTCGTCGGCCGCCTCGTCGTTGACGCCGACCTCGAGTCCGCTCATACCTCGGCTACCGGCCCCGGACACGAGTAGTCGTCGGTCTCGACCGAACCGGTCTTGGCCCATGACTGCCACCGGATCCCGTGGCGGTCTACGAAAAATACGATGCCAGCCGGGCGGCAGCCTCCTCGACTCGAGGGGTGACGAGCGCGAAACGAAGCCACGCCTCCCGACTCGAGCCGAACGCTTCGCCGGGCATTCCCGCGACACCTGCCTCGTCGATGAGTCGTTCGACGTTCGAGAGCGTTCCGGGATAGCCATCGAAGCGAGCCATCACGTAGAACGATCCTGCTGGCCTGGTGTACTCGGCACCGGCCGCCTCGAGTGCCTCGGTGAAGGTGTCGACGCGCTCGCGGAGGAGCTCCCGATTGGCGGCGTAGTAGTCGGGGCCGGTCTCACGCAGGGCCTGTAAGACGGCGTACTGTGATGGGCGACTACTGGCGACGTTGACGAGCATGTGGCGACTCTTTGCGTTCTCGACGAGGTCCGGTGGGAAGATGCCGTAGCCGACGCGAAAGCCGGTGATCGCCATCGATTTCGAAAAGGCGTTCGTGACGATTCGGTTGGGCGAGTCGACAGCGAGGGCACTCTCGAACGTCCCCGAGAGGTCGTAGTGGTCGTACACCTCGTCGATGATGAGGAGGGCGTCGTTCGCCTCGGCGATGGCGACCAGTTCCGCAATCGTTTCCGGCGGATAGACCGCGCCAGTGGGGTTGTTGGGTGTGTTGACCAGGATCGCGGCCGTTTCCCCACTCGCCGCCGCACGGACGTCATCCGGATCGAGCTGGCCGTCCGCCGCTGTCTGGACGTATCTGACCTCGCCCCCGAGCATCGTCGTTTTCCCCGGATAGTACGGGTAGACCGGGTCCGTCAGCAGGATCTCCTCGCCCGAACCGCGCTCGAGCGCTCGAGCCATCGCGAGATAGTTCGCCTCCC
>PUKM01000150.1 GCA_003552325.1 Natrialbaceae archaeon
CCGGCAGCCTCGCCGTTGTTGAACGCGACGGTGGTCGCGTCGGCGTCGACAGCGGCTTCGACTGCCGGGACGAGGCGATGGATCGTGGCGTAGAGGTCCGTGGCAACGTCCGCCGGAACGTCGTTCAACCGTTCGTACTCGTCTTTCGGGATGACCAGGGTATGGCCCGGGGCGAGGGGGTTCGCGTCGAGGAAGGCGAACGTCGTCTCGTCTTCGTACACGACTCGAGCGGGAATGTCCCCGGCGACGATCTGGCTGAAGATGGTGGCCATACCTGCCACTGTGATGCCCGCGCCCAAGAACGTTACCACGGTGGCGGCAGGCACCACCGAAACGCGGAGGGTTTAGGTCGTTCCTCGAGACACCCCGGGTATGGACGAACGCGTACACGAGCACGCAGCGGTGCTGGTCGACTGGAGCGCACAGGTGGAAGCGGGCGATAACGTGGTCCTCTCGGTCGGGCCGGACGCCCACGACCTCGCCGTCGCAGTGGCCGAAGCACTCGGCGCTCGAGGGGCAAACCTGCTGGCGACGTATGCCTCGAGTGAGATCAGCCGCGCCTATCTGCAGGCCCACGAGGGGGCGTTTACCGAGAACCCGGCACACGAACAGGCCCTGTACGAAGCAGCCGACGTCGTGTTGTCGATCGGTGGCGGGCGAAACACCGCGGCGATGGCTGACGTCCCGAGCGAGCGTCGACAGGACTACCGAACGGCCCGAAAAGCCGTTCGAGAAGCCCGCTACGATACCCGCTGGGTGTCGACCGTCCACCCCACCCGCTCGCTCGCCCAGCAAGCCGGGATGGCCTACGGCGAGTACCAGGATTTCGCCTACGACGCCATCCTTCGCGACTGGGAGTCACTCGCCGAGGAGATGGACAACATGAAAACGGTCCTCGATTCAGGATCCGAAGTCAGGCTCGTCAAAGAGGGCACCGATCTCACGATGGCGATCGATGGTCGAACCGCCGTCAACAGTGCCGCGTCGGTGAAATACGACTCACACAACCTCCCGAGTGGCGAGGTCTTCACCGCCCCGTACGCGACGGAGGGAACGGTCCTGTTTGACGTCCCGATGACGCTCAACGGCGAGTCAGTCCGGGACGTCCGTCTCGAGTTCGAAGACGGCGAGGTCGTCGATCACGACGCCGCCGAAGGCGAGGGTGTCGTCGGCGAGATTCTCGATACCGACGAGGGAGCCCGTCGACTCGGCGAGTTGGGAATCGGCATGAATCGCGGCATCGATCGCTTCACCGACAACATCCTCTTCGACGAGAAGATGGGCGACACCGTCCACCTCGCCGTGGGGCGAGCCTACGATGCCTGTCTTCCCGAGGGAGAAACCGGCAACGAATCGGCCGTCCACACCGACATGATCACCGACATGAGCGAGGACTCTCGCCTCGAGGTCGACGGCGAGGTCATCCAACGAAACGGCACGTTCCGATGGGAAGACGGATTCGAGGAATAGGCGGGACACAGGCGCTCCATACCATCGCCTAGGGACACCGTACACGCTCGAAACGGCCCCATACTCATATCATAACTCGCCGTCCACTCGAGTACCGCCGTGGCCGGTGGCGGTGTCCGCGTGCGCCCCCTGTCAAACGGTTGTGGCGTGCCGGGAGAGACCGGCCGGGCGGATTCCCCGATCCGTCCCCTCCTCGCGTACCACTGTTGGCTGCCCGCCCCGCCGGAGGCGGTGAGTATCCGGCATTTTATACCTCCAGCCCCTACCCACTGCCATGCGTGCGTCACTCCGAGCCGGGGTCGCCATCTACAACGACGGCTACTATCACGCCGCTCACGACGCCTGGGAAGCCCACTGGCTCGAGCTCGAGACGGGCACCGACGACGAGTTACTGTTACACGGGTTGATCCAGTTCACCGCCGCCGTCTACCATGCCACGAACCGAAACTGGGCGGGGGCGACGGGGCTCGCCGAGAGTGCAGGGGACTATCTCGCTTCCCTCCCCGAAACCTATCGTGGGGTGGATGTCAGTGCTGTTCGAGACGAACTCGAGACGTTCGCGAGCGATCCGGGCGTCATCGAGCGCCGCCAGCCCCGTTCGCTGACCCACGAGGGCGAGAAGGTGACGCTCGAGGGGCTGAAACCGGCGGAAACGTTCGTCGCTGCCGCGGTGCTCGCAGAGGAGTTGGGGTACGAGGAACGCGTCGTCGAAGACGCCATCGAGTTCGCTCGAGGAGACCTCACCGAAGGCGGCACGAGCGACTTTCTCGCCTTGTTGCATGATTTCCTCACCGAACCCGAAACCCGGGCCCTCGTGTTCGACCGACTCGAGGGCCACGTCGCGAGGGAACGATCGAAACGCGACGACGTGTCGGGGTTGTTCGACACCTGAGTGTGGTATCGGTGGGGACAACAACGAGACGGCCCGAGGTCGCCACCTGTGCATTCGATGAAGACGACGCTCGAGTCAGCGCTGAGCCACCATCCGGGACCCAAGTAGCCAAATCATTTCGGACCTAACCGCCGCTATGACCTGGACCGCAGACGATATTCCCGACCTCACTGGCCAACGGTACGTCGTCACCGGCGCGAACAGCGGTATCGGGCTCGAGGCCGCCCGCGAACTCGCCCGAGCCGGGGGTAGTGTCGTTATGGCCTGTCGAAACCGTGAGCGGGCACAGGCCGCAGCCGGCGAGATTCACGCCGACGTCGGCCACGCCGACCTCGAGATCGAAATCCTCGACCTGGCGAGTCTCGAGTCGATCGACGACTTTGCTGACCGCCTCGCCGGCACGGAAATCCACGGCCTCCTCAACAATGCCGGCGTCATGGCGATCCCGTACGGGACGACCGAAGACGGCTTCGAGAACCAACTCGGAATCAACCACCTCGGCCACTTCGCGCTCACCGGCCACCTCCTCGAGGACATCGCTGACGGCGGCCGGGTCGTCACCGTCTCGAGTGGGATGCACGAACGAGGCCGGATCGACTTCGAGGACCTCCACAGCGAGCACAGCTACAACCCCTGGGAGGCCTACAGCCAGTCGAAACTCGCCAACGTCCTCTTCGGGACCGAACTTCACCGTCGACTCGTGGCCGCCGATCGAGACGTGACGAGCGTCACCGTCCACCCCGGCTACGCCAACACGGACCTGCAACTACGGGTCGCTCGAGCGAAGGGGTCTCGGATCCAACTGGCGATGATGACCGTCGCGAACACCGTCTTCGCCCAATCCTCGGCCAAGGGTGCGTTGCCGACGCTGTACGGGGCGACGGCACCCGACGTCGAGGGTGGGGCCTACTACGGCCCGAACGGCCTGTTGAACATGCGCGGGTATCCGGCACGTCAGGAGCCAGCACCGGCAGCGAAGAACCCGGAAACGGCCCGAAAACTCTGGGAATTGTCGATCGAGGAAACCGGTGTGCGCTACCTCGAGTCTGAGGCACTGAGTGCGTAGTGTGTTTCCAGGCTAGAGCTGTGGTAAAATCGATTGGAGAAACGGGGCTGACGGATAGTCGACGCCTGCCAGAGCACTAGTCTTCGAAGTCCTGTTCGACGAGGCCACTCGCCACGCCAACGTAGGTTTCGGGGGTGAGTGCGTGCAGTTCCTCGCGAACGTCGTCGTCGACTCCGAGGTCGTCGAATAACGTCCGGAAGTCCTCGAGGGTGACCTCTCGGCCGCGGGTGAGGGCTTTGACCTGTTCGTAGGCGTCGTCCTGGCCTTCGCGGCGGAGGATCGTCTGGACGGCTTCGCCGATGATCGCCGGGGTGTCCTCGAGGTCCGCACGCATGACTGGCTCGTTCGGGACGACCTTCCCGAGGCCGTCGCGGGTTTTGGTGTAGCCGATGAGACAGTGGGCGAACGCCCCACCGATGGTCCGTTTGACCGTCGAATCGGAGAGATCACGCTGGAGCCGGGAGGTGGTGACGTAGTCGGCCAAAAATCGGAGGTCGGCGTTGGCTTTCGAGAGGTTCCCCTCGCTGTTCTCGAAGTCGATGGGGTTCACCTTGTGTGGCATCGTCGACGAGCCAGTCTCGCCGTCGACGGCCTCCTGGCCCAGATATCGATCGGAGACGTAGAGCCAGATATCGAGATCGAGATCGAGGAGCACGTTGTTCGCCCCCGCACAGGCGTCGAACACGGCCGCGAGGTCGTCACACGGATTCACCTGCGTCGTCAAGGGCGTCCACTCGAAGCCCAGGTCGGTCACGAACTCACGGGCGAACGCCGGCCACTCAACGTCCGGATAGGCGGCCACGTGTGCCGCGTAGGTCCCGGAGGCACCCCCCAATTTCCCCTCGAGGGCGTCCGTGGCCTGGGCGAGTCGACCCGTTGCCCGGCCGAGGCGAGCGGCGTAGACGGCCATCTCCTTGCCGAAGGTCGTCGGCGTGGCTGGCTGGCCGTGGGTGCGGGCGAGCATCGGCACGTCACGGTGGGTTCGTGCCAGCTCCGAGAGGGCGTCGCTGACCTCGTGCAGTGCGGGAAGGAGAACGTCCTCGATGGCCCCCCGGACCAGCAGCCGGTGTGCCAGATTGTTCACGTCCTCGCTCGTGAGCGCGAAGTGAATCCACGGTGAGGCGTCGCTCTCGGCGGGGAGGTGGTGGCGGATAAAGTACTCGACGGCTTTGACGTCGTGGTTGGTCGCCTCGAACTCGCCATAACCCTCGGTCTCGAGCGTTTTGACCAGCGCGGCGTCCTCGGCATCGAACTCCTCGTACAGCACCCGCAAGTGGGCCCGTTCGTCCGCATCGAGCTCTAGTGGGGTTGCCTCGAGGTCGGCGAGGGCGATGAGGTACTCGACTTCGACGCGGATCCGGGCACGCATGAGCGCGGCCTCGCTCGCGTACGGTGACAACGGCTGTGTCCGGGACCGGTATCGGCCGTCGAGCGGGGAGACGGCGTACAGCGCGTGGGCGTCAGTCATGTCCGAGGATGGACCAGCGGCGCTCAAAAGGATGCCGGAATCGATCCCACAGGCGTGTATAGGTTTTCGAGAAAAAACGGGAAAGGGCACGAAAATATGCACATGAGTGTATAGTCACTCGCTCGAGACCGCAACCACTTTCACCGTCGACACCGCCCGTCTGACTATGACACGACTCGCCGGACTCGCCGGCAATCGCGGACGGAACCTGTTGCATATTGCGGAGCGAAACCCTGGCGGGGCCGAATTCGACGTCATCCTGACGAACAACCCCGAGGCACCAGTGCTCGAGGCCGCCGCCGAACGCGGGATTCCCACCAAGGTCGTCGCCCTCGAGGACGGGATGAGCCGTCGTGAACACGAACGCGCGATCAACGCCGCCCTCGCGAACTACACCTACGATCTGGTGTGCCTCGACGGTTACATGCGGATCCTCTCGGACACCTTCCTCGAGGCGCAGCCGACAACGCTGAACGTTCACCCCTCGCTCTTGCCGTCGTTCCCCGGGATGAACGCGTGGGGGGACGCCCTCGAGGCCGGCGTCTCCGTCACCGGCTGTACGGTCCACGTCGTCACCGACGCCACCGACGAGACGGGAGCCGTACTCGAGGACGCCGTCGATAGCGGCCCGATCGTGACCCAAGAGCCCGTCCCAGTCTACGATGGCGACACCGAAGCCGACCTCAAAACACGCGTCCTCTACGAGGGCGAGTTCCGGGCGTACCCACGAGCCGTCTCGTGGTTCGCCGCCGGTGCAGTGGACGTCGATCACGAGGCCGGAACGGTAGTCATCGACGCCGACAGCGCCGGGGATGGGCTGCCCGCACGCCGAGTGGCCTCGAGTGACCGCCTCGAGACGCTTCGCTATGGGGAAAACCCACACCAGGAGGCTGCCGTCTATGCGGATTATACCAGTGCTGAGCCGTCGGTAGTCCACGCCGAGCAGCGAAACGAGGGCGCGAAAGCGCTGAGTTACAACAACTACAACGACGCCGACGGCGCGTTGAACCTCATCAAGGAGTTCGACGAGCCAGCGGCCGCGGTGATCAAACACACCAACCCCGCGGGCTGTGCCACGGCCGACACCCTCGAAACCGCCTACGAACGCGCCCTCTCGACGGACCCGATGAGCGCCTTCGGCGGGATCGTCGCGCTGAACCGAACCTGCAACGCCGAAACGGCCGAGCACATCACCGACTCGTTCAAAGAAGTGGTCGTCGCCCCCGGCTACACCGACGACGCCCTCGAGATCCTCTGCGGTAAATCGAACCTCCGCGTCCTCGACGTCGGCGGCGATGGCGAGATCCCGGCCAGCCCACGTGAACGGTTCACCGAGAAGCCAATCGTCGGCGGCCGCCTCGTCCAGGAACGCGACGACCAGACGATCACCGTCGACGACCTCGAGGGGGTCACCGAGGCCGAACCGAGCGCAGACCAGCTCGAGACGATGGTCTTCGCCTGGCAGACGCTCAAACACGTCAAGTCGAACGGGATCTTGCTCGCGACGGGGACCGAAACCGTCGGCGTCGGGATGGGACAGGTCTCCCGCGTCGACGCCGTCCGGTTGGCGGCGATGAAAGCCGACGAACATGCCGAAGGAAAATCCGCGGAGGGAGCCGTGATGGCCTCGGATGCCTTCTTCCCGTTCCCGGACGCCCTCGAGGCGGGGGCCGAGGCGGGAATCGGGGCGGTGATCCAACCGGGTGGATCGGTGAACGACGACGACGTGATCGCCGCGGCAGACGAGTTGGGGATCCCGATGGTCTTTACCGGCCAGCGGTCGTTCCGCCACGATTGAGCCGAGTCGAGATGTTCCAGCACAGGCCGTGTGGTGGCGACAAAGAGCCGGCATACAGCTTGTGAGTTTGCTACCTATTAGGCCGATTAAACACTCGAAGGTGTAGGTGGCTCCTGAAAGATGTTTATGGACAATGTTTATAATTATTGTTCAGCTTGTTTTCGTTGTGATGTTGCACAACCGAACCGGCGAGTACATCGACGCTCACGAGTACCCTGCCACCAGCGAGGAACTGATCGAGGCCTACGGCGACCAGGCCCTCGAGTTGCCAAACGGCACCGAACGCCTGGCTGAGGTACTCTCCCGTCTCGAGGGCGAAACCTTCCATTCGTCCGACGATGCGCGCATGGCCGTCTATTCGGCCGTGAGCAACAAAGCGGTTGGCCGGGTCGGCTACTCAGACCGGGACCCGACGCCGTTAGGCAGTCCGTACGCGCCGACGCCAGAGTCGTTCTGATTACTGGGAACTATTTTTCCGGCCGGCCGCTCGAGTGGGGAGTGTTACGCGGGGGAAGACGAACGTGTCGTGACTGATGGTTGATTGTCACTCGAGTTGGAGAGGTCCCAAAGAATCGTCGACAAAGGGAGTGAAAATCGAGGAAAATGAGGCGTAATGGGAGTGATGACTGTCATACTTAAAGCGTGTTCCCCTCCTGGGGCGAGTTGTATGATACAGATTCGAACGCTCCTGACGATCGCACTCGCCGTGTTCGTCCTCTCAGGGACGATGGGAATCGCCGCTGCAACACCAGGGGAAGGGCCGCCAGACGACTTACCAGACCAGGTCCCGGATTTCGTGACGGACCTCCTCGGTGCAATTAGTGACTTCGTTACCGGTGCCATCGGCGCACTCGGTGACGTTGTCAGTGATATCACCCCTGGTCTCGTTGCCCTCCAATTGTAGCCGCTAACACAGTTCTCCCGCTGACCGTCGACTGACGGCCCTCCCACACCCACACTATTTTCCCCCAAGCGAATAGGCTAGCTCGAGGACCACGAAAGGTGATAACTCGACGCCAGGAGCCCCCAGCATTGAATACGGAGAAGTGACTCTCCCCGGACGAAAGGTCATGCACGCCCGACTCCCTACACTTGCGGTACTTTCCCTCCTCGCTTTCTCGCTCTTCGCTGGCGCACCAGCACTCGCCGGTGATTCACTGACGGCTGAACCGGCGCTCTCACCGGAAGAAATCGACGCCGACGAGGTCCGCATGGACATCGCCCTCGAGGCGGACGGCTCCGCGCAGTGGACCATCGAATACTGGGTCCAACTCGACGGTTCGGACAACGAGGAAGCCTTCGAATCGCTCCGCGAAGACATCGAGGACGACCCCGATGAACACACAGCCGAGTTCCAATCGCGTATCGACGAGACCGTCGATACGGCGAGTGAGGCAACCGGCCGCGAGATGGCTGCTGAATCGATCGCCGTCGAAACCGAACGCCAGTCGCTCACCCGAGAGTATGGTGTCCTCCGCTACACGTTTACCTGGAACGGGTTCGCTGCCCTCGAGGACGACGAGATCCACGCCGGTGATGCGATAGAGGGACTCTACATCGACGACGGCACGCGGTTGCTCATCAGTTGGCCCGAGGGATACGAACAGACAGCCGTCAGCCCGGAGCCAGACGACACCCGCGACCGGGCGGTGATCTGGCACGGCGACCGGACGGACTTCGTGTCGGGTGAACCACAGCTCACTGTCGCGCCCGAAGGGAGTGCAGTTGGCTGGGTCGCCCTCGCTGGCGGAATCAGTCTTACCCTCCTCGGGGGAGCAGCCGTCTGGTGGTTCCGACAACGCGGGTCCGAGGACGGGACAGCCCACGATTCAGGACAGACGCCGACCGCTTCCGAGAGCACCGGATCGCGCCAGGGAACCGGTTCAGTTGTGAGCGAAACGGCGACCACCCATACTGACCCAGCACTCTTGAGCAACGACGAGCAGGTGATCCAGGTGCTCGAAGCAAACGGGGGACGTGTCAAACAGCAAACGGTCAAGGAGGAACTCGGCTGGACCGACGCCAAGACGAGTAAGGTGGTGAGTTCCCTCCGGGAAGACGGAACCGTCGAATCGTTCCGCATCGGTCGGGAAAACGTGCTCAAATTCGCCGATTCGGATCTGGTCGACCTCGAGAAACAGGATCCGTGATCGAAACGCTCTTTCCACGAAAAACGCAAGACGCGGCCGCCTCGAAAATCAGCGAAAACGGCAGCAACGGTCGTTGAACCGGGGTGAAGACTACCCGGGTATATGACCGCTCCTGCAAACCTCCAAATGACGATGAAACGATCCACAACGATCCTCGTGGCGCTCGCCGTAGTCCTCGCGATGACCGCGGTTCCTCTCGCCGGGGCCGTCACGAACGCGACCGACGCAGAATCGAACGCGAACGACGAACAGGCCGCAAATGACTCCGTCGCGCCAGGTGAAAAACTGGGTGGTGTCGTCGGTGTTCAGGCCGCCGAAATCGACGGTGACGTGGACGAACGCACCTACGGCGTGCAGATAGCACAGGCACAGACCAACGAGTCCAAAGCCGATGTCGTCGGCGAGACGCTTTCTGACGTCGAAGAACGGCTCGACGAGCAGGAAGCCGAGCTCGACGAACTGGAGGACGCCCGCGATGACGGCGAAATCAGCAACGGCACCTACCAGGCCAAGGTAGCGACCGTCGCTGCCGAGAAGGCGACGACCGAGCGTCTCGTCGGCCACGCGAACGCCACCGCTGGTGAACTCCCTGAAGACGTACTCGAGGAACGCGGTATCGATCACGAAGCGATCGCAACGCTTCAAGAGCGCGCGAGTGAACTCGGTGGCGAAGCTGTCGCCGAAATCGCCCAGTCGATCGCCGGTGACCGCGTTGGACAGGGTATGGCTTCCGACCACGCACCTGGTGCCCCAGGCGACGTTCCCGGCCAGGATCGTACTGACACCGCGAACCAGACCGATGGCGAGGATGAAGAGACCGCCGCAGACCGTTCCGACGAGGAAGTCGAGCAGGCCACCGCTGCGGTCGACCGTGCCGAAACCGAAATCGATCGCGCCCACAACAGCGTCGATGAAGGCGACGAAGACGCTCAGGAAGCGCTCGACCAAGCGGAGATGGCCCTCGAGAACGCGACTGATGCCCTCGAGCAGGCCACCGCAGTCGCCGACGATGATGCGGATGAAGCGCTCGAGTATGCCGAAGACGCGACTGACGAGGCCGAAACCGCACTCGAATACGCTGACACGGCCACCGACCGGGCGGAAAACGGGAGCGATAACGCCGGGCAGGCATGATCGACTCGCCACGATATCTTCCACTCACACTCGCCCTCGTCGCCCTCGTTGGCGTCGGTGCGATAATCGCTCCTGTCGCCGCCGCGTCCGTGGTGGATGCGACGGAGACGACCGCTGACGAGTACCCCGACGAACCGACGTTTCACGTCGCCCTCGAGGGTGACGGCACAGCGACACTCACCCTGACCAC
>PUKM01000170.1 GCA_003552325.1 Natrialbaceae archaeon
GCAGAACGGTTTCCTCTCGAACTGAGAAGAAACGCAATCGACGAACCGGAGACTCCCCACGTCTGGTACATCCCCCAAGCGAAGGAGAATCGTGATTGGTTCAGAGACATCCGTGAAACTGGCGGTGAAATCGAACTCACGATCGAACAGCTGACTGCCGAGCTGTATGAGGTCAACCCCTGGGATATCTATGATGTTGAGCGAGGGACGGAGTCTGACCGCGAAACTGCGGCGAATGTAATCAAAACTCAGTTCGCAAGCGGTGGAATTCCACGCTACGGGGACCTGATCGGTGAGATAATCACAAAGGGAGAGGGCCAGATTTTAGAGCACCTCCTCGAAGGTGGATGGCCAGAAATTGACAAGGATGATGAGACGATTGCCCGAGTGAAAAAGTCGCTTAAAGACAGGCACGTCGCTCCCGCAGACAATGCTGAAACACCAGAGGAGATCGAGGACGTCGTCTGGAAGTGGGCCGTTGCTCGCTGGCTCGTCGCTGAGGGATTGGATGTTGACGCCTTCCCCGAGGGATATGGAAACGTGGGTAGCACCCTTGGCGACATCAATCCACTAAAACGGATTGTCGATTCCCGACATAGCAAGCGATTGGCAGAGCGCTATCTGAGCGAGAGCTACTGGGGAGATGTAATCGAATCATCCGACGATGCGTGGGAGCTCGCAGCCTGTCCGGTTGATGGGGCCCTTGATGCCGCTCTGTGGAATGCTTGGCTCGAATCATTAGAAGAGGGGAAGTACACGGAGTGTGTCGAAAGGGCGAACGAACGCCAAGAAGTTCTTGGGGTGTATCCGGACGATATTCCCTGGACCACGCTGTGGGAACAAGCCGAACAGGTAGCCGAGTTGGAATTGCGGTTTGCAGCCTGGGAAGAGCGGTCCCAGTCGTTCGACCCCTTCGACCAGTATGCCGATCAGGAAGACGGAACCTGGAAGATCGACTATGGGGTGTTGGAACTCGAGATCACAGGTGAACCCGAGCAAGAGAGGCTCCTCAACTCTCACCCGGCGACGGAATCGCTCCCTGAGATTCGTGCCGAGCTCTTAGAGACGCGGTATATGGACTATCTTGAGGAGATGAGCGAGGCAGTAGTCAGTTCGTTCAGTACTGGATCGCCTCTGGCGGGGAAGGACGCTGCCTACGAGTGGTGGACTGACAACGAACAGGATCTCGCAACAGGGGAAACAGTCGCCCTGTTTCTGATTGATGCGCTGCGATTAGACCTCGCTCGAGAGCTGGCCAACCGCCTTCGGGAAGACTATTCGATAGCCGAAGAGACTAGAGTTAGCACACTTCCATCAGAGACCAAATTCGGGATGGCTGCACTCACACCGGGGCGAGCCCACAGATTCCGCGTCAAATTCCGGAACGGGAAGCTCTCTGTCGAACGAGGTGGTCAGCGTCTCGACAACAAAGGAAACCGAGTGAAAGTCCTTGAACGAGAGGGATGGGACGTACCGGATGATCGCGAATCTGGATGGCAACACCACCAAATCGCCTACTACGACAAGGACATCGACGACATCGGTGAAAATGAACTCGACAATCCAGAGAGTCATTTCACCAGTTACATCGACGAGCTCTACGATCTGATTACAGAGAAGCTAGAGAACGAAAACTGGGATCGAATCTACGTCGTGACGGATCACGGATTCGTCCTGCTCCCGAAGGGAACTACGATGGAATCGATTTCTAGCTACGACGGAGATGGAGAGGTCAAATATCGGCGAATCGCTGGAGACGACGTCGAGGACGCCGGAACGGGCGTCCGAGTTACGGGTCAGACACCCGGAACAGAATATCTGAAAACGTCAGTTCGACTGCTCGCCCACCCCCGACAGTACAACAGTAAAAGTGGGCTTACCGACGCCCGCTATTACCACGGTGGGATCCTTCCGCAGGAATGTATGCTGAACTTCATCCGGATTGAGAAGGAATAGAGTTCTGTTTACGATAGCCGGGCTAACTATCCCGGTTATGATCTCCGTTATACAACGGTTTGAAGGCTTCAGCGAGTTCCTCCGGACCCGCTAACTGGACTGACTATGTAGTCCCTTGTACTTGTTATGAGACTTCAGCTCGTGTTTGAGCTCTTCGTAGTCGGGAGTCTCCCAGTTTCCCCATCTCCGGCGGGAGTAGTAGTTACCGACGTTCCAGAGCTTGCTGGTGGTCCAACCGTTGCGGTCGAACGAGTCCGCGACCTGCGAGTGGTTGTAGACTCGAGCTCGATATGAATGATGGACCTCCAGCCTTCGCGGAACGTGTATAAAACTAGTCATAGCAGCTTCTCTTGCAAAATTCCGTATCCTATTGAATCTACATGAGATTGTCCCGGCAAAAGTGAAGTGAGACGGACCTCTTGGTGAGTAGTATTCGATGAATAATACGCTTCTAACTGGTTCTCAACATTCACGTTTGGAACAAGCTGCTTTTGAACGGGCGGATCAGGTGGCTGATGACCTTCTTGGTTCAATCCTGTATATAACGCGGAACGACGCTCGCCGAAGTATGGTTGAAGACAGCTGGGCCGCTTCGCACGATCCGCTCCGTCTTCGTGCCGAGACGCTCGACGCAGTCGTTCGGGAGTGGTACGAGCATCTCCACGGTCCGGTCCAACCGCTTTCCGGGCAGCTGAACCGTCGACTCGCGGAGTACGCGCTTGACCGAACAACAGCCGAGACAGATGGCGCTCTTGCTGGCGAACCGGCCTCTGCCGCCCTCGCTGATTCGTTCAGTAGCCGCTTCTCACTCTTCGACGACGCCGGCGTCGGTACCGCTGACGCGCTCGTAGCGGAGTTCGAGGGCTCCGCTCTCGATGACCGTATCGCGACAGCCACTGTCGACGCGTACCGACACTACCGGGATCTCCACGCTGACTACGTCGACGAGTGGGTCTGTACCCGGGGAGAAATGTTCGACGTCGTCGCGACGGCGGAGCAGTCACTATCGACGTTCTCCTCGGAACTGGATGTCGTCATCCTTTCCGGGTATCACGAGTTCCGTCCTGTAGAACGCCGCCTCATCGAACGCCTCGTCGACGAACTTCCAATGATCGCACTGCTGCCGCTTCACCAAGATGATCGAAGCGGAGTCGACGCCGTTGCGGAGGACGCCTTGGAGGTCTACGAAGCACTTGACTTTGAAACAGTAGAACTCGAGCCCGTCGACGAGTCAGGGCGGGCCTTCGGTCCGATCACCGAGTCTCTCTACCGCCCGGACCCGGACACTGTCCCTGCTCCAGATACTCTGCGATGGCGTGAACTCCCGACGCCCGAGCGTGAGATTCGCTTCGTCGCTCGCGAGCTCCGGACTGAGTTGGCCAATGGTCGCGATCCTGACGACCTGGCTGTCGTCGTCCCGGGGACGGAGGCCTATTCGGGATACGTCGAGGACACGTTCGATACGTTCGACATCCCGCACGTCACGACCGCCGCCTCACAGCTGAACCGGACGTTCACCGGGAGCGTTGTACACGACCTCCTGAACCTCGCCGAACCGGACCCGCGGGCCGAGGACCTCACGTCCCTGTTAGCGAATCCATTGGTCAACGTCATCGACACCGACCAAGCCAACGCCGTCACGGCAGCTGCTCGCCGGCGCGACACGGTTTCTGTATCACCCCTGCTCGATGACGTCGACGACCAGACGGCGGCACTGACCGAGGAGCTGCTGGCTACGCTAGACACGCTCCGAATAGGCGACGTTGAGGATGCCACCGAGACGCTCCGACGACTGTTGGACGAACGGTTCGACCTGGAGGCGGCGACGGAGGATTACGCCAGCGGCGCCGAGCAAGCCGTCGAACAGCGAGCCTACGACCTCGTAGACGAGGTTCTCTCCTCGTTCGAGTGGCTGGCGGCAGTCAATAGCGACCTTTCTCCGTTGGCACTCTTCACCCGTGCGTTCGATGGCGTACCGATCCGGGTTCCGCAGCGCGCTGCCGGCGGCCACGTCGAAGTGATGGGTTTGCTCGACGCTCGGATGCGCTCGTTCGAGAAGGTGTTTCTCGTGGGCCTGACGAGCGAGCACTTCCCGGTAACGCCGGAACGTCCGGCCTTCTTCGAGGAGATGACCGACGCCCACCCACGATTCGACACTGGCGACGAGCGACTCCGTGGCCGCTATCTCTTCGCGACGCTGCTCGCGAACGTCGATGAACTCACGATCACCACACCAGAGACGGGCGACGACGAGTCCGCCGTCGTCCGGTCGCCGGTCCTCGACGAACTCCAGCGCGTGACCGGCATCGACCCCGAAGACGGCGTCGACGACCGCGTAGGCTCCCGCGAAGACCTCCAGCGCCACGTCGCTGCAACGGCCGACCGGCGTGCGGCAGTCAGCCGCGCCGGCGACCGAGGTGACCTCTCCCCCGAGCAGACCAAGCGCACGGATCGGGGACTCCACTGTGCGGACAACAGGGGAACGGCTGGCCTCTCCGAACACGATGGCGTGTTAGAACCCGAGACCGTCGCTGAGGTCTATCCTCCGTCGGAACGAGAACCCTACAGCGCGAGTCGGATCGAGCGATACGTCGAGTGTGGGTTCAAGTTCTACGCCGAGAAAGTGCTCGGAATCGAGGATCCCGACGACGTTGAGGTCGTCCCTACGCCCCTCGAAACCGGGTCGTACGTTCACGACGTTCTCGAACGATTTTTCGCGGATCTGCAGGACGAGACCAAGGATGGTGTCGATCTCACGGACTTTAACCGGGACGACCTGGCGACTCACCTTCGCGAGATCGCCGTTGAGGAACTCCGGGATGCTGACTTCGAGTACGACGGCCTGTTCTACGAACGGTGGAAGGCGGAGCTGTTCGCGGGTCTGGGTGACGGCGTGAGCGCTCCGTACGAGGCTGGGAGCAAACCCCACGACGCACCGGAACAGGGGGTGTTCGCTACCTTCCTCGACAGCGAACTCTCGCGGGACGGCGCCGGCCGCCCACACCTGTTCGAAGCCCCGTTCGGCGAGGGGCTTCCCGACTCGGATGCTGGGCCGTTCACAGTTGAGCGACCGGACGGCTCGACTGTCTCGATTCGGGGTTACATCGACCGGGTTGACGTGAGTCGGAATAGCGAACAACCGACGCTCACGCTTTACGACTACAAGACGGGTCGAGCACCGTATATGACGAAGACGACCGGCGGCACGAAGTTCCAGCTCCCCATCTATCTGCTCGCTGCGGCCAACGTCGTTGACGGTGATCTGTTCGAACAGGGATCGCTTTCAGCGACATACTATCAGGTGCGACCCCCCAACGACCTCAAGGTTCCACGCGGCGTCGAATCGAAGTTCGATTCAGAGGTCGAACTCCGCCGGTTCCTGAACAAGGTCGTCCCGGAATGGTTGGGTCAGATCGACGAGGCGATCGGCAACGGACGGTTCCACACGACGCTTCTGTCCGCTCGGGGTGCGAACTGCCGATACTGTGACTACCGTCGGGCGTGCGATGTCCGCCATCACCGCAAGCGGGAGTTTGTCGACGAGGTTCACGAGGACGACGCTGCGTACGTTCCCCTCCGTGTTCGCGACGACGAGGACATCGAGGCGGGGATGAGCGATGACTGAGGACCACGAGGAGATTCAGCTCACGGAGGAACAGGAGGACGCGCTCGTCCAGGGTCGGAACGTCGCGATCACTGCCGGCGCCGGGACGGGGAAGACGACAACGCTCACCGAGCGGTACGTGACGATACTGGCCGAGAACCCGTCACTCACACCGGAGAACATCGTCACGATCACCTTCACGCGAAAGGCTGCTGCCGAACTGACCGAGCGCGTTCGGGAGGAAGTGTACGATCGGCTCGAAGCTGTCGACTCACCAGAGGCCTACCACCGTTGGCGAAACGTCCTCGACGATCTGGAAGACGGCTACGTCCACACCATTCACGCGTTCTGTACGCGGCTCTTGCGAGAACGGGCCGTCGAGGCTCCGGTTCCGCTCGGCTTCGACGTGCTCGACGAAGACGGCGCCGCGACACTCCAACGCGAAGTCGTGATGGAGTTCCTCGAACGCAACCAGGACGATGACGACGTGGAGCTCCTTGCCCAGCTCTGGAGTCGCGACCAGTTGGTCGATGTACTCGCTGGATTACTCGATGAACGCCCACAGAGCGAGGCGGTCCTCGAGGAATGGCGTGACGCCGAGGTCGATGACTATGTCGATATCTGCTGGGAGGTTGTTTGTGATCTCGACGTCGCCGACGCCCGACAGACGATGTATGCGGACGGGCTCCTTGAGCAGCTACGAACGGTCGCGGGCCGCGTCGACCGCGAGGGCGCTATCGCCGACGAAGACGGTCTTCGGGCCTACCTGACCTTCACCGAAGTCGCGACGACACTCTCGGCCGACCCGGAGGAAAGCGATCCTCGCGACTGTCAGCGGGCAATCCTCGAGCTCTACGAGGCCTGTGAGAAGAAGAACGGCGGCCTGTACAGCAGTTCGGGGTACGTCATCGGTGACCGGGACGATTGGGGTGAGTACGGTGACGTCTACGACGACCTGAAGGACGCCATCGACACGGTCATCGATGCCGTCGAACCGCACGCGGATGCGGTCGAGACGACGCCGGGGGAACTGGAAGAGAATAGCGCCCACTACGCGCTGGCTCTGATGCGGGTCTTCGACGACGTCAACGCAGCCTACACCGACGAGAAAGACCGCCGGGATACGCTCGACTTTCCCGACGTGATCGAGACGACGCTCGAGTTCTTGCGAGCTAACGATGCCGTCACGGAGCGGCTTCAAGACCAGTTTGCGGCCGTGATGGTCGACGAGTTCCAGGACACTGACCCGCGCCAGTGGGAGTTAGTCAAGCTCCTCACGGGCGTCGACGAACAGACGGCGTCGAATGTCTTCCTAGTCGGCGACGAGAAACAAAGCATCTACGGCTTCCGTGGAGCCGACGTGACGACGTTCGGGACGGCGAGGACAGAACTCCAGACCGTCAACGAGGCCCGCGGGGTCGACAACGTCCCCGACAGCGATGCCGAGAGTCCGACCGCGCTCGAACTCTCCGGGAACTTCCGGACGCTGGATGAGCCGCTGTCGTTCCTGAACGAATTCTTCGAGTACCTGTTCCAGTCGGAGGGTGATACGTACGAACCCTACGAAGCGCCACCACAGGAGTTGACCACGCAACGCGACCGTGTCGAGGACACCGAGGGACTTACCGGGAGTGTCGAGTATCTCGCTGTGCCCGACGATGCCGACACTGCGGTGGAACTCTTCGGCGACGACCATCCCGTCGCCGAAGGTGCGCTGGACCACACTATCGAGGCCGAGGCACAAGCGCTCGCTGCTCGACTGACCCACCTGTTCAACGATCCGCCGACAGTCCAAGACCCTGACACGGGTGCTCATCGCGACGCTACCCCGGACGACACGGCAATCCTCCTCCGCCGGCGAACTCATCTGGATCGGTATCAGCGCGCCCTCGAGGAGTACGACATCCCCTACACTGTCGTCGGTGGCGTCGGGTTCTACGATACACCTGAGGTTCAGGCGCTCACGAACCTGCTTCGAGTACTCGGTGATCCACAAGACGACGTCTCACTCTACGGAGTGCTTCGGTCGCCGCTGTTCGGATTCGCAGATGATCGCCTCGCACCGGCGGTCGCAGAGGCTGATTCAGTCTGGGACGCGCTCGCCGAGACGGACGATCCACAGCTCGCGGACGCGTTCAATCTCCTCACAACGTGGCGGACCCTCAGCGGCTGTGCGACGCCGTCCGAAGAGGGCGTCCTCCCGTGGAACCGCCTGCTGTCCCGAGTGATCGACGACACGGGGTATCTGGCGAGTGTGAGTGCTGATGAACGCGGTCGACAGGCCGTCGCGAACGTCGAGAAGTTCCGCGACCAGGTCCGTACTTGGAGCGAGAATGGGGTTCACACCGCTGCCGGGTTGCTCCACCGGATCGACCGCCAAGCCGAGATCGACCCTCGTGAGGGGGAGGCAGATGTTCCCGGTGACGCCGAGGGCGTCCGGATTATGACGATCCATTCCGCGAAGGGACTCGAGTTTCCGATCGTCACGATCCCCGATCTCGGGAGTGACCTCAACTTCGGTCGCTCCGTCGACAACCATGGCTACGTTCGACTCGTGGACGGAACTGATGACGTGCCGCCAGTGCCGGCGGTCGGTGGGCCGAATCCGGGAGATGCGTTCTCGATCGAGAAGACGGCCGTCCACGAGTACGGCGACCGACGGTCGCGTCCTCAGGAGCGGGCGGAGTCGAAACGGCTCCTCTACGTTGCGTGTACACGAACGCGGGATCACCTCCTTCTCTGCGGCACGCACGACATCGACGTCGACGAGTCCGGTACAATCGAACTCGGCGAGCCTGCAGCCTTCGACGACGCAGACCGGTGGCGCGACTGGTTACAGCCAGCCCTTCTTGACGGAGCACTCGTCACCGAGGCGATTCGTGACGGACAGGCCCGTGGCGAGATAGATGGGGCTAGCTATACCGTTCGCAGACCGCCGCGCCCAGTAGACTGGTACACCGACGACGCTGTTGATTCAGCGCCGGAGATATCGATTCCTTCACCGCCGTCGCTAGCGCCGGCGAAACGGATCGCGGCTACGACCCTCGTGAATGCGGTGGCGGATGCGTCTCCAGACGGTCATAGTTACTCTCAACGTGAGGAGTCGGCCGGCCTGAGTCCAACGACGTTTGGGACGGTCGTCCACCGGATCAACGAACTTCGTCCACCGAGAGACGAGTGGACCACCCTGATTCGTCGTTTGAGTCAGATGGCTGGTGAGGAGCCGACAGAATCGGACCTCCGCGATGCTGTCAACCATGCTGCAGATGCAGTCGAATTTGTTGATCACATCGAGTCCGATACCAAGCTTCAGGAGGCTTACGACGAGTACTCTGTTGTCGCTCGAATCGATGAGTCGCGGATTGTCGGTGATATCGACTGGCTGCTCGTCACGCCGGACGCATTCCACATTATCGACTACAAGACCAACGACCTCTCAGCTACGGCATCGGATGAGCTCGCAGAGCATTATCGACCGCAGATGCTCGCGTACGCTCTTGCCCTCCTCCAACATGACCGGAATCGTGACGTACGAGCTTCACTCTGGTTTACTGACGAGGGGATCGAGGAGGGATTCCATTGGGTGCCGGATCAGATGACGGAGATTGAATCTGAACTACGGCCAATGCTGAATTTGGTAGATTAAGCCCCGTTTTCCCAATAAGCTCACCTCGCGATAGGTCAGGACGAACTCTGGGTGCCACCCCTCGAGAAACGAATAGAACGAACGAAACGAACGCAACGATTGTATTTTGAGTAATGAATGAATTTATCGGAACGAGCCGAACCAACGCTGAAACAGAGAGTGCTCAGTGAATGAAACGAACAAAACGAGCAAAACGAACAATATGATAGATATGAACGTATTCTCTTCAACGAGCGTAACGAACAGTTGGTTTTAACATCGTAGTATTCCTCTCACCGAGTGAAACACCCTCACCGAACCAAACGAACAGAATGAGCAAAACGAACGAAACGAATACAACGAGGGAAACGAAGATAATGACCGACACCAACACCGCACGAATCACGGTGGCGAATCAGAAGGGAGGCGCGGGGAAGACAACCGACGTCATTCATACTGGCGGCGCACTCGCCGCCCGAGGCCACGATGTCCTCCTGGTCGATATCGACTACCACGGAGGGCTCACCTGCTCGCTTGGCTACAACGATCTGTACTACGATACCGACCGCACAACGCTCTTCGACGTCCTCGACTTCGACCAGATGGAGTCGGTGAACGACATCATCGTCGAGCACGAGGAATTCGACATCCTCCCCGCGAGTGAGAAGCTCGCGAACAACAAGAATATCCAGACGCTGCTCGAGGCGCCGAAGAGTCGAGAACGACTGGAGATGACTCTCGACGAGCTCGACAAGGACTACGACTACATCGTCGTCGACACGC
>PUKM01000205.1 GCA_003552325.1 Natrialbaceae archaeon
CGCGAACCCCGTGATCCGCGAGCGTCTGTACCCCCTCATTGGGCTCGATATCGGCCGCAATCGTCCCTTCGTGGACGAGCAACACGCGGTCGGCCACCTCGAGGACGTCCCGCAGGTCGTGGGTGGCGAGGATAATTCCCGTTCCCGTTGCAGAGAGTGACTCGAGATGCGTCAGCACGGACCGGCGGGCGGGTTCGTCGAGGCCGGTGAAGGGTTCGTCGAGTACGAGGTGGGTGGGCTCCATCGCGAGTGCGCCCGCGATGGCGAGTCGCGACGCTTCACCGCCCGAGAGGGTGTCGATCCTGTCGCGTTCACGCCCCTCGAGTCGGACTGCACGCAGGGCCTCACGAACCCGGCGCTCGATCTCCTCGCGCTCGAGGCCCAGGTTTTCCGGCCCGAAGGCGACGTCTTCACCGACCGTCGGGGCGACGAACTGGTCTCGAGGGTGTTGAAACACCATGCCGACGGCGGTCCGAGCGGCGACCAGGTCGTCTCCAACGGGTGTGTCGTTTACGAAGACCGTTCCCTCCGTTGGGGTGAGCAGGCCGTTACAGTGACGCAGGAGGGTCGTCTTCCCGCTGCCGTTCGGACCTGCGATCAGGACGAACTCGTCGTCTGGAATCGTGAGCGTGATCTCCTCGAGTATCGGGACGTCCTCGATCCCGTAGGTCACGGACCGAAACTCGATCATTTAGGGGCCGACGTCGAGGCGTTCGCTCTTCACGATCGCGATTGCTGCGAGGAGTTTGACGATCTCGAAGGGGACGAAATACAGCGCGCCGATGACGACGGCTTCGGCGAGCTTGAGTTCGAGGACGTACGCCAACCAGGGGACGCCCATACCGTAGATGATCACGGTCCCAATGGCGAGGACAGTGGCGAGCCCGAAGGGCGAGGCGTTCGTGAGGTCTCTCAGTTCTCGTCCCTGGTGGGCCGCGAAACCGATCGCGAACGCGGCGACTGGATAGGAGAGGAGATAGCCCCCTGAATCGGCAAAGAAGACCCCGATACCACCCGTTCCACCCGCGAACACTGGTGCCCCGATCGCGCCGGCGGTCAGATACAACAGCATCGAGATGGGGCCCCACACTGGCCCGAGGATAAGCCCTGCGAGAAAGACGAACAGTACCTGCAGCGTGAACGGGACCGGTGAGAGTGGGATGGGGATCGAGACGTACGCACTCGCGCTGATCACCGCCGCGAGCGCGACGGCTCGAGCGAAGCGTTGGACGGTGACACCGTCGACCAGGTCGACGGATTCGGTCTGTGTTGCCATACGCTCGCCTTCTCGTAAACAATCATTAAGAGTTTGGTTTACGAGCGGGTGAGTGAGCGGGTACTCGAGCACTGCTTACGCGTTGCTATCCGTCCTGTGCTGACGAAAGTTGGTTGAAAAGGATACGCTAGTGGTGGTGACCCGTCGCCTCGGCGAACGTCACGCCGAAGCGCTCTTCGAACAGGTCCATCGCGCGCGCCTCCATCGCCTCGAGGTCAGCACTCGGCTCCTCGCCGTGGTGGACGATGTGGTGGGCCCGGCTCGCAAACGAGAGCAAGGTGATGTCAGCGACGGTTTCGGCCTCCGTTTGGCCCTCTTCAGCGAGTAAGTCGACGAGTCCGCTCGGGATCGTGACGCTGTCTTCGCTGTCGTCGGTCGTGATCGAAAATGTCGTGGTCTCGATATCGTCCGTCATTACCCGTTCCTTGCGGGGGAGCCCTAAAGATGCTGTGGCTTCACGGCCACGCTCGACTCTCCCTCCGAAACCGCCCCGAGAAATCGTTCGAGTCGCTCAGCAATGCGAACGGCGTTCTCGATGACACAGGCGTGTGCGCCGTTCTCGAGTTCGAAATACTGGCTGTCAGGGAGCGCTTCGTGGAGCAACCGGCCGTTCGCAACGGGGACGACCCGATCCTCTGCGCCGTGAATCACGAGCGAGGGTACTCGAAGTCTCGAGAGCCGTTCGGTCACGTCGAATCGTTCGAACGCCCCCAACTGCGCCTCGAGAGACGGATCGGCCGGGTCGCGCTCGAGTCGCCACTCGATCAGGCGATCCATCAGGTGGGGGTTTCGGTTGCTGAACGCGTCAGTGAACAGCGGCCGGGTTCGGTGGCGGACGGTTTCTCGCTCCGTCGGGCCGGGACGGGCGAGCAGTTGTTCACGCGTTTCGTCGGGCATTGGGACAGCATCGGAGCCACCGTGTGTCGTCCCGATGAGCGTCAGTGAGGCTGCTCGAGTGTACTCGAGGGCGTATCGTTGGGCGACGGCGCCTCCGAGGTCCAGCCCAACGAGGTGAGCCCGGCGGACGCCGGCATCTTCGAGCACGGCCTCGAGGTCGGCGGCCAATCCGCCAACGTCGTAGGCGAAGCGGCCAGTGAGCAATCGTCGCCGAAGCCGTGTCGGGAGCCGCGGGACGAGCGGGGCAAGGCCGGGATCTGAACGGCCAGTCCCGCGTGTGTCCGGAGAGAGCTGTTCAGTTCCCTGCAGTCCCTCACGAATCCACCGCCACTGCCAGCGGCCAAGCCCAATTCCCTGGAGGAACACGACAATTGGGGCGTCACCGTCAGCTCGTTCGTGTTCGTACGCAAGTGAAACGTCGTCGCGGGTGACCCTGGGCATGTATCCATCGACAACCACCAGGGTATTGATACTGTCTGTTGAGAGAGCCAGCGTTGGCGAGCGATGAAAAGCAGACTGCTAGTAATCCGTGTGTTTATCCACCAGCGGTCGAATAGTGGGCACAATGAAACGGCTTCATGCCCGGTATCCGTTCCTCGAGGGGGCTCGCGAGGCCGTCGCGACGCAAGCAGTCGACCTGGCAACGGTGGTCGAGCAAGACGAGGCCGTCGTGAACAGAGCCCACCAGCGCGTCGTCGCCGCGCTCGAAGACGGAACGACCGGTGAACCGAGTCGCGAGGTTCGGGTGGAACTCCTCTCGTACCCAGTTGCTCGAGTGTTAGTTTCGCTCGTCAACGAACGCGTGCTGATCCGTCGGTACGCCCGTGCGGAAGCCGCCACGGCGTTCGATCGATTCACGTCGGACTTCACCGACACGAGTGAACTCAAGAGCGTCGAATCTGCCGGGGTCGACCTCGAGATGCTGTTCGCGGAGTTCGACCTCACCGATGCGGTGACGCCGGCCTCGACTGAGACGGATGCGGGCCAATCCACCTACCACGTCGACGTTGGGGCGTACTTGCCCCTCACGGCTGACCTGTGGGGTGACGAGTGGAATCTGGTCAACCGAGCGCTCACCGACGGGGCGGTTCCGGTCACTGAAGCCGAACTCCTCACTCTCCTCCGTGAGGCCGTCAGAGAACGCGTCGAAGACGGTCTCCCGTTCGACGTACCCGACGCGATCGGTGGGCCGCTCGAGGAGGAAATGACGCACATCAGAGACGTGCTCGCGGATCTCGACCTGACCCGTGAGATCGACACGGTCGTTCCCGACCTGTTCCCGCCGTGTATGCAGGCCCTGCTCGACGATATCCAGAAAGGTGAACACCTTCCACACCACTCCCGCTTTGCGATCACCTCGTTTCTCACGAGTATCGGGATGAACACCGACGAGATCGTCGCATTGTACCGCGTCAACTCTTCGTTCGGTGAGGAGATGACCCGCTATCAGACTGATCACATTCGTGGTGATACCTCGCCGACTGATTACTCACCGCCGTCGTGCGCAACGATGCAATCCTACGGTGATTGTGTCAATAAGGACGACCTCTGTGACCGGATTCCCCATCCAATGGCCTACTACGAGGAACGTCTCGACGACGCCGACGAAGACGAACTCGAGGATTGGCGCGAGGAGTCGGCGGCAGACGACTGAGACTGATACCGGCTACCGACTTCTTCGAGATCATTGCCACTCGAGTCACGATATCACGGCGCTGTAGGACCACTTCTCCTGTTAGCGTCCTCGAGACTGCTTCGTGCGGTACATCGGACGCTCTGCAG
Source organism: Natrialbaceae archaeon (assembly GCA_003552325.1). Classification (GTDB taxonomy): domain Archaea; phylum Halobacteriota; class Halobacteria; order Halobacteriales; family Natrialbaceae; genus Natronosalvus. Next base: position 3,956 of record PUKM01000205.1, read on the forward strand.
CCCGAGGGACCGTGTCATGGTGACACATCTTAGGAATATTATCGATATGTTCTTGGCTATGGGCAATACTTTTCCTTCGCCAGCCGACAATCGTCCATAAGCAATGAGTAAAGCCGAGCATTCATCGATTGTAATTGATGATAAATCGACGGACGACGAATGGATCGTGATTCAACCCTTCATCGAGGGGAGCGGCCAGCCGAAATACGAACTCAGTACGGAGGATGCCACGAGAAATCGCTCGTTCGAGTCGGATCTCGTGGTGATTCGTCGAACGTCAGCACTCGACGGCCGAAGCCAGTCGTTTACCGTTCCAAAAGCCGTCCTCGAGCATGCAGTCGACGCGCTCTGAGTGTTAGCGGCCCCTGTATCTGCATACCTGAACTCGAGAATCCGTCTCAGGCCGTCTCAGTCTCTGCGTCACTCGAGGCACTGTCATCCTCGAGGCCGTCGGTCGGGTCGTTCGTCAAGAACGCAAGCGCCACACCCACGGCAACCATCAGAAAAATAAAGCCGATAATCGCTCCGACGAGCATCTCTCCGCCCTGACCGCCGAGGTCACCGCTTCCCGTTTCGTAGGTCGACCCAATGTACGTCATCGCGACGATCATCGTCGCAACGGCAGGGATGGCAATGACGATCTCGATGAGGCGTTCACGCTCGAGCATTGCACAAGGTTGATTCGGCGTGCTCAAAAGCGCTTCGAACGGGTCCGAAAGATTTAGTGTGAGCCCCCCGATATGGCGTGTATGGACAGAGGACAAAACACAGGCGGACTGATGTCTAGTGCCGGTTTGGTCCGGTACTTCGACGCGGAGGACTCGAACGCAATCCGAATCGACCCCAAGACGGTCATCGCGTTCGGTGTCCTCCTCGGGATTTTGGTCCAGTTGCTGACGTTCGTCTCCTGAAGACGGGCGCCAGTCCCATTCGATTGTTCCCTCGAGTGATAACTTAGTTACTCAGCGCTGTCCGCTACAGCGACGCCCGCATGGCGCGCCCTTTTTCGATACCCGGTTCCAACGGCCTCTATGTCACTAACAGCAGGGGTTGTCGGGGTCCAGGGGAACGTGAGCGAACACACGAACGCGATCGAACGTGCCTGTGCCGCCCGCGGGACGTCCGTGACGGTCCACGAAATCCGGTCCTCGGGCGTCGTCCCGGACTGTGATCTGTTGGCGATGCCTGGCGGTGAATCCACGACCATCTCGAGGCTCATCCATCGAGAGGGTATCGCCCCCGAAATCGTCGACCACGTCGAAGCGGGCAAACCACTGCTCGCCACCTGTGCGGGCCTGATCGTTGCCGCCGCGGACGCCCACGACGACCGCGTCGACACGCTCAATCTCATCGACGTACAGGTCGAGCGAAACGCCTTCGGACGACAAAAAGAGAGCTTCGAAGCGCCCCTCGAGTTCGATGGCCTCGATGAGCCGTTCCCGGCCGTGTTCATCCGTGCCCCCGTCATCGACGATGTCGGGAGAGCGGACGTTCTCGCGACGTGGGATGGCCGCCCCGTCGCGGTCCGTGACGGCCCAGTGATCGCCACCTCGTTTCATCCCGAGCTGACGGCCGACGATCGGATTCACGAACTCGCGTTCTTCGACGAGTGAGCGGTGTCTGTCGTTCCAGTTCTGCGAGGGGTGACTCCCCTGATCTGTGCTGTGACGAGAGTGGCCTGATACCGGTGTGTGTCCTCCCCACCTGAGGATCCTGGAAACGTGAGTGTTCACGTCGCTCGAGCGTCAGGCAACCGGACAGATCAGTACACAGTACCAACATTTATAAACCTTAAATACGTCTTTTTAAACGACTTATGACGGATCCGAAGGACACCATCAATATTGAAAACGTGGTGGCGTCGACCGGTATTGGGCAAGAACTCGACCTCCAGAGTGTCGCCATGGACCTCGAGGGGGCCGACTACGACCCCGAGCAGTTCCCCGGTCTCGTCTACCGTACCCAGAATCCAAAATCCGCCGCACTCATTTTCCGTTCGGGGAAAATCGTCTGCACTGGCGCGAAAAGCACCGACGACGTCCACGAGAGCCTCCGAATCGTCTTCGACAAACTCCGTGAACTCCAGATTCAGGTCAACGAAGACCCAGAAATCGTCGTCCAGAACATCGTGACGTCTGCCGACCTCGGTCGGAATCTCAACCTGAACGCCATCGCGATCGGGCTCGGCCTCGAGAACATCGAGTACGAACCCGAGCAGTTCCCCGGACTCGTCTACCGCCTCGACGAACCGGAAGTCGTCGCCCTCCTGTTCGGTTCGGGCAAACTCGTCATCACCGGCGGGAAGAAACCGGTTGACGCCGAACACGCGGTCGACAAGATCGTCTCCCGACTCGAGGATCTCGGCCTGCTCGAGTAACGAGGACGAGCGGTTTTCGCTGTTGAAGCTTCCATCAGCAACCGCTGTCGGTGCAAAGACGGGCATCTCGAGCACCCTGATCCGGCATACACAAAGGGATCGGGTTCCTACGCCCGACTATGGACGAACTCGTGGTCACGGCACTGTCGGTGTGGCCCGGCCAGGTCACTGGTGGTGACATAGAGCCAGCGGCCGGTGGCCCCCTCGCCTACCTTGGGACCTTTCTCTTGGCGACGGCCTTCTACGGTATCACGCTGCACATCGCGGCTCGGTACGTGCTTGGAACGGTCCGACTCAAACGAGCGTTTACGGTCGGCCCGATGCTCGCGCTCGCGTCGATCTTGCTCCAGCAGTGGGGACCGCTCGTCGTGGTGCCGTTTCTGGTGGCGATGGCCTACACGTCGATCCTCGTCGTCTACGACCTGAGTTACAAACTGGCGTTGCTGGTGTCGATCGTCTACTACACCGTCGCCGTCCTGGTCGGCTTTACGATATTCAACATTTATTTCCTGCTGGGAACGGCTCCCGGATAACGAAGCGTGGTTACTCGTACTCGATCGTCGCCGGTGGCTTGTGTGTCACGTCGTACACCACTCGAGCGACGTTCTCGTTCTGGCCCGTAATTCGCGACTGGATCCGCTGGAGTGTTTCCCAGTCGAGTTCCTGGGCCCGAGCGGTCATCCCATCCCTCGAGTCGACTGACCGGACGGAGACGACCCACCCGTGGACGCGGTTGTCACCCTTGACACCGGTTGCTTTGCCGATAACGGCAGCGAGGGCTTGCCAGGGCTCGTACGCCTCGAGTTCCTCCTCGACGACGTGACAGGCGTCACGGGCCACCTCGAGTTTTTCCTCGGTAACCTCGCCGATCACGCGCACGGCGAGCCCGGGGCCGGGGAAGGGCATCCGTTCGGCGACGAGTTCGTCGAGGCCGAGATGTCGGGCGACCTCGCGTACTTCGTCCTTGTAGAGATCACGAACGGGTTCGACGATGCCCTCGAAGTCGACGACCTCGGGGAGGCCACCGACGTTGTGGTGGGACTTGATCCCACCTTCGCTCTCGATCCGGTCGGGGTAGATCGTCCCCTGGACGAGGTAGTCAGCGTCTGACTCGAGGGCCTCGCGCTCGAACTCGCGGATGAACTGCTCGCCGATGACGGCGCGCTTTTGCTCGGGATCGGTCACCCCGGCGAGCGCCTCGAGGAACCGATCTTTGGCGTCGACGACCTGGAGGCTCTCCATGAACGCAAACGTCTCACGAATCTGTGCCGTTTCGCCTTTTCGCATCAGGCCCGTGTCGACGTAAACGGGCGTCAGTTGGTCGCCGATGGCTTCGTATGCGAGGGCGGCGGCAACCGAGGAGTCGACCCCCCCGGAGAGGGCGATGACGGCGTGTGCGTCGCCGATTTCGTCTTCGATCTCTGCTATCGCGTCGGGTACAAAGGTGTCAGTGTCGACCATTAGTGGGATACCTCAGTCTGGGTGTGTGTGTCGGAGTCAGTCGTCGCTTCAGCCAGTTCGAGGGCCGCCTCGACCAGGCCGAAAAATGGGGGGCTCGGTTCGCCAGGACGGGAGCTATACTCGGGATGATACTGCGTGCCGAGGAAAAACGGATGGCCCTCGAGTTCGAGAATTTCCATCCGGTTACCCGCGGTCCCCGAGAACGTCAGGGGTTCGTCCGCGAACGCCTCGAAGTACTCGGGGTTGACCTCGTATCGGTGTCGGTGGCGTTCCTGACAGGAAGTGTCGTCGTAGAGCTCGTATGCCAGGGTTTCCGGTTCGATGACCGTCGTGTGTTCGCCGAGTCGCATCGTCCCTCCGAGGTTCTCGACTTCGTACTGTTCGGGGAGGATATCGATGACCGGATGGGGCGTCTCTTCGTCCATCTCTGCGGAGTGAGCGCCCTCGAGGCCAAGGACGTGTCTGGCGTATTCGACGACGGCCATCTGGAAGCCGAGACAGAGGCCCAGGAACGGAATCTCGTGTTCGCGGGCGTAGCGGATCGCCTCGATCTTTCCTTCGGTTCCACGCATCCCGAACCCACCGGGAACGATGATCCCGTCGACGTCGTCGAGTTGCCCGTCGTAGCCCTCGGCGAGTTCGTCGGCAAAGACCCACTCGACGTCGACGTCTGCACCGAACTCGAAGCCGGCGTGTTTCAGGGACTCGTGAATCGACATGTAGGCGTCCTCGAGGTCGTACTTCCCGACGAGGGCGATCGTCACGTCATCGCGCTTTTCGGTGGTCACAACCTCACGCCACTCCCGGGTTCGTTCTTCGGGTGGAAGCGCCTGCTCGGCTAACTCGAAGTGCTCGAGGACGTACTCGTCCAGCCCTTCTTCCTCGACGACGAGCGGGACGTGATAGACGTCCTCGACGTCGGGGTTCGAAAACACCGCTTCCGTCGGGATATCACAGAAGAGCGCGATTTTGTCTTTGGTCTCCGGCTCGAGTTGGGTTTCAGAGCGGCCGACGATAACGTCCGGTTGCAGGCCAATCGACCGAACCTCTTTCACCGAATGCTGTGTCGGCTTGGTCTTTTGTTCGCCGTTTTTCGAGTAAGGGACGAGGGTGACGTGGACGAACAGGACGTTCTCTTCGGGTTCTTCGTGGGCGAACTGGCGCAGAGCCTCGAGGTAGGGCATTCCCTCGATGTCCCCGACGGTGCCGCCGACTTCGACGATACAGACGTCGGTTCCCTCGGCGGCCTCGCGGATCCGGCGTTTGATGTCGTCGGTGATGTGTGGGATGATCTGGACGGTCTTGCCCAGGTAGTCGCCAGCGCGCTCTTTTTCGATGACGTGCTGGTACGTTTTCCCGGTGGTGATGTTGTGATCGGAGTGCATGTCGATCCCCAGGAACCGTTCGTAGTTCCCGAGGTCGAGGTCGACTTCGCCCCCGTCTTTGAGGACGTACACCTCGCCGTGTTGGTAGGGGTTCATCGTCCCGGCGTCGACGTTCAGGTAGGGGTCGACTTTGACGGCGGTGACGTCGAAGCCTGCGTTCTTCAGGAGACGGCCCGTGCTCGCGGCCGTGATTCCCTTTCCGAGGCCCGACATCACTCCGCCGGTGACGAAAATAAACTTACTCCCGAGCGAGGAGTCATATTGGGTGTCCGGTTCCGTCGGCATACTGACTGTGCGCGTGAGGAGGTCAAAACGATTTCGGGACGCCCTCGCTTCGCCACTGACTCACAGGGGTGGTTACTCGTCGTCCGGTTCCGGAGCAGCGGCCTCGAGCGCTCCGTCAACCACCTCGACGACTGTCTCGGGGAGGGTGGTTCGTTCCACTACGACGACGGCCACGAAGCCCAGGATCAGCCCGACGAGAAATGCATCGATGGCAGCGAACAGGGGCAACTCGAGCAACAGCAGTGCTGTCACGCCAAAGGGCAACGCCAGGATGGCGAGGCCGACCCCAACCAGGACGAGCGTGGCGCGGGTGCTGGCTGCGAGCAAGCCGCGGGCGAGCCAGGCGAAGGGGCCACCGATCACGAACGCGCCGAATGCCGTCCCGATGAGGTGCGCCCAGGGGAACGGATCGCTCCCGGCGAG
>PUKM01000125.1 GCA_003552325.1 Natrialbaceae archaeon
GCGAGCGGTTCCCCGCCGAAGCGGACAAAGTCCGCGAAGGCGGCCTTTTTAGCGTAGATTTTTGCGCCGAGCGGTTCCGAACGAAGTGAGGAATCCCGAGGCGGAAAAAGGTACATGGGCAGGTGTACTGAGCGGTTGGTTTCACTGTGAACGTGTGAAATAATCACGTCATCTTTATCCAACTCATTTGCTTCAGCACAACGTGTAACACTGATCACCTTGAGAATGTCAACAGAGCCAACTGAAACGAGTTACACACTGACCGCCGACACATCTGGCGATCGGATCTCCAACGACGTTCAGCGGCTACTGTACCCGCCGAAACCCGCACGGCTTTTCCATCTCCTCACGAACGCTCGAGTATGGAGACACTCGGGTTCGTCGTCAACCCCATCGCCGGCATGGGTGGACGCGTCGGATTGAAAGGCACTGATGGACAGGTCGACGAAGCCCGCCGCCGCGGGGCCGAACCACGCGCCCCCGATCGAGCGATCGAATCGCTCGAGACACTGGCACGGCGGGCACCCGAAAGCAAAATCGTCACCGCTTCGGGGCCACTGGGCGCGGACGCCGCTCGAGCGGCTGGCTTCGATCCCGAGGTCGTCTACGCGCCAGGTTCTACGGGAGACGACCACAGCGAAATCCCCGAGACGGACGCGAGCGACACCAAAGCCGCCGTTCGCGCATTTCTCGAGTACGGCGTCGACCTGGTGCTGTTCGTCGGTGGGGACGGGACGGCCGTCGACGTTGCCGAGATGCTAACCGAGGCCGGGGACGGGGACACACCGATGCTCGGCGTTCCCGCGGGAGTCAAGATTTACTCGTCCGTGTTCGGGGTCACCCCCGCCGACGCGGGACGCGTCGTTGCCGAGTTCGACCGCATCGAAGACCGGGAGGTGAACGATATCGACGAGGAGGCCTACCGCCAGGGGGAGGTTCGGGCCGAACTCAGAGCCGTCGTCCCCGTCCCCGTCTCGAGCGGCGTCCAGTCGGGCAAACAGCTCGCAAGCGGTAGCGTCGAGACCCTTGCGGAGGGGTTCGCCGCGGAAATCGACGAGGGGACGACCTACGTCTTCGCCCCGGGGAGCACCGTGGGGGCGATTCAGTCCGCACTCGGGATGGACCCCTCTCCGCTGGGCGTCGATGTCTGGCGCGACGGCGAGGTCCTGGCTCGAGACGCGAGTGAGGACGAAATTCTGGCGGTCCTCGAGGAGCCGACGGTGATCGTCGTCTCACCGATCGGTGGCCAGGGGTTCGTCTTCGGCCGCGGGAACCACCAGATCTCACCCGCGGTGATCGAACGCGCAGCCGACATCGAGATCGTGGCCAGCGAGGACAAACTCGATGCCATCGGCCAGTTACGGGTCGATACTGACGACGAAGCCGTCGACGAATCCTTACGCGGATGGACGCAGGTGCGCACCGGCCGGTTCACCACCCGATTGTTGAAACTCGTCTGAGCCACTCGAGCACCGGAAACTATTTTCGAGAAGGGTGGCGACGGTTGCGGTCGTAATCAGGCTCGCTCGTGGGCAACCATCGGAATCTCGTGGGTTGGTCGGGCCGTAATCGTCGCGAGTAAGTCGAGATCGGTGCCGGGAACGAGTTCGAGGTGATAGCGCTGGTAGATGGTCGCGAGCAGGAGCCGCGCCTCGAGCATGGCGAAGCGGTCGCCAATACACCGGCGCGGGCCAGCAGCGAACGGGAAGTAGGCCAGTTTCGGGAGGTCGGCTTCCATCTCGTCCGTCCAGCGGTCAGGTTCGAACGCGAGCGGGTCGTCGTACCAGCGCGGGTCACGGTGGACGACCCACTGGTGCATCCGGACCGTCGCGCCCGGCGGGATCTCGTAGCCACCGACAACGTCGGGTTTGACGGGTTCGCGAACGATACCCGGCACCGGCGGATAGAGTCGCATCGATTCCTTGACGACGCGTTCGGTGTACGTGAGATCGGCGAGATCGGCCATCGTCGGTGGCTCACCGTCGAGTTCCTCCTCGAGTTCGGCGACCAGTTTTGCTTCGACCGCGGGGTTCTTCGACAATAGATACGCGGTAAAGGTCAGCGAGAGCGCCGTCGTTTCGTGGCCGGCCAGCAAGAGCGTGACGACCTCGTCCCGAATCTGTTCGTCCGAAAGCCGCTCGCCCTCGTCTTCGCTCACCTCGAGCAGCTTCGAGATGACGCCGTGGTCGGTCGGATTGGCACGCCTTTCGTCGATGATCTGGTAGATGAGGCCATCGAGACGTTCACGCGAGCGTTGAATCTGCCGCCGTGACGGCGTCGGCACGGATGGCGGCAAGACGTAGTGTGACAGGGTCTCGGAGGCGAGCATGAAGTCCTCGAGCGCGGATCCGACGGTGTCGACGTGGTCGTCGATCCCGACACCGAAGAGCGCTCGAGCGACGATTTTGAGCGTCAACGACGACATATCCTCGTGAATCGGACGGATTTCGCCGTCGGACCAGGGCTCGATTTCCTCGAGGGTGAACTCGGTCATCATGGTGGCGTACTCCTGAATCCGCTGGGGGTGAAAGGCCGGCTGGATCAGGTGCCGGTTGCGTCGCCAGACCGCGCCCTCGCTGTTGAGGATGCCGTTTCCGGTGACGGGTCGTAAGATCGACTGGAACTGCTCACCTTTGATGTAGTACTCGTTCTTGCCGACCAGTACCTGCTCGATGTACTCGGGGTGGTTGAGCTGATAGACCAGCCCACCAGGGTCCTCCCACGAGGCGATGTCACCGTACTCTTGGGCGATGCCAGTCATGAATCCGTACGGATCGCGGAGAAACGAGACCTGGGTTCCCACGACCGGGAGCCCATTCGGACCGGGTGGACGCTCGAGGCTGCTCGCTGCCGTCGACGTGCCAAATCGCATACCAGTACGGACGATGTGGGGGTAGTTATCACTGTTGGGTGCTGGAGAGAGACGAGACGAGCGAAGAGATCACTCGTATCAATACACTTATCCCTGCACAGTCGACCCCTACGGCTAGTAATGGGGACCCGTACACGAGTGGTCGGCGAGGGTGCGCTCTCCTCGAGGCCGAGTGGCACGAACGAGGTGTGGTCGACGAACAGATGAGTTGGCAATGTACGTGGTGTGGCCGCGTCTACGACGATACTGAGGAGCCCTCGTCGTGTGAAACCTGCAAACGAGAGACGTTCGAGTCGGTCGCCGGGACCGCAGAGACGCCCGACGAAACCGTCGAAACGGGCGAAGAGTACATCTGGGTCTGTCCGGCCTGTGACCGAGAACACGTCAAGAACAACCCGCCGTGCTCACGCTGTCTGAATCCGACCCTCGAGAAACGCGAACCCGATTACGCCGACATCAGCCGGGACCTGGACGTGCCGAGTTGGTTCGAAGTCGCCAAGCCCTACACCCCGATCCTGGTCATCGTGATGGTCGTCGTCGGCCTGTTCGCAACCGGCGTCGTCCCCGTGACCGTCCTCCCCGGGATCGGCACGGACGTCCCCGGCTCTGCGGACGAAACGGACGGAATCGAACACAGCGAGGTCGAAGCCGCCGTCCACGGGCTCCTCGAGGACCACCGCGCAGACGCTGATGAGCCGTCTCGAACGTACAACGACGAACTGGCGTCGTACGCGACCGCGTACAACCAGCAACTCGCGATCGCAAACTACGGCGAGGGCGAGCCGACGAGACCGGATCCCGCGGACTACGATCTTCCCTGTGAGGACAGACCTCACGAAGCGCCGCTGCTCACCCTCGAGTCGAGTATCGATGCCTACGGCTCGAGTGACGACCTGGCGAACGACATCGCAACGGCGATGCTCGAGTCCGAGGTTGGAGAGACGGTGGACGACGAGTTTGCCGACGAAGGACTGGACGTCCACGTCGGTCCGGACGGTACCGTACACGTGCTGTACGTCACCTGCTGAGGCTATCGTGGCGAGATTCACTATGGCGTATGAGTCCAGACCGATACAGGCACCCAGTTGACGCTGTTTAGAGGACATTTGGATAACAGGTTTTGAAAGTAAAAATTCGAACCCGGTTTGACTTTGGTATCTAAGACACAACGCCAATGAACAAGGATCCCGTACTAGTGACCATGCCACGCGAACGGACCCATCTCGAGATAACCGGCATGTCGTGTTCGACGTGTTCCGGAACCGTCGAGGACGCTGTCGGCGATCTCGAGGGGGTCGAAGAAGCCAGTGCGAACTTCGCGACCGACGAAGGGATGGTCTCGTACGATCCCGAGGTGACTGATCTCGCCACGATCGTCCAGACGATCGATGACGCAGGATTCGAGGCGGCCACCGAGACAGCGACAGTCACCGTCATGGGGATGTCGTGTTCGACCTGCTCGGGGACTGTCCAGGACGCCCTCGAGGACCATCCGGGGGTCGTTTCGGCGGACGTCAACTTCGCCTCGGACGAGGCGCGTATCCGATACAACCCTGCCGATACGTCGCTGGCCGATCTCCGGCGCGTCATCGCCGATGCTGGCTTCGAGCCGGTGACCGACGGGGAGACAGACGAGATGACGAACGAGCGCGAACGGGCTGTCGAACGCGAACTCCGCCGCCAGTGGCGACTCGTCATCTTCGGTGGGGTGTTGACCCTGCCGTTCATCCCGATGATGATCGATATGCTGCTGGCGGAAATTCCGGGCATCGCTTCCCCCATCCCGATGGCGATTGCCCACCCACCAGGGCTCCTCGAGTTCATCTTGGCTACGCTGTTGATGGCCACCCTCGGGATGGAGTTCATCAAAGGCGCGTGGCGGGCCTTTGCACACAACCGTCGGGCGAATATGGACACCCTGGTCGCCGTCGGGACCTCCGCTGGATACATCTACAGCGTCGGCGCGCTCTCGGGTGTCATCGTCAGCGAAGGCCTGTACTTCGAAGCCGTCGCGTTCATCCTGTGGTTCATCACGCTCGGCAACTGGCTCGAGGTTCGCTCGAAAGCCAGAGCCGGTAACGCGCTGCGGGAGTTGCTGGAAATGGAAGCCGAGGATGCGACGGTCGTTCGTGACTTCGGTGGCGAGAACGAGGAAACGACCGTTCCCCTCGAAGACGTCGCAGTAGGGGACGTGTTGAAAATCCGTCCGGGCGAACGGGTTCCAACGGACGGCCTCGTCCTCGAGGGCCAGAGTGCCGTCGACGAGTCGATGCTGACGGGAGAATCAGTCCCCGTCGAAAAAAGTGAGGGTGACGAGGTCGTCGGGAGCACGATCAACGAAAACGGCGTATTGTACGTCGAGGCGACGAAGGTCGGCTCGGAGACCGCACTCCAGCAGATTGTCGACCGGGTCAAAGAGGCCCAATCACGACAGCCCGAAATTCAGCGGTTAGTGGACAAGGTGAGTGCTTACTTCGTCCCTGCGGTGATCCTCAACGCCACGTTCTGGGCAATTGTCTGGGGCCTCTCGCCCGAAACCCTCTACAGTGTCTCGGCCTGGATGGGATCGTGGATACCGCTTCTCGAACCCGTCGGCGGTGGGCCCGTCACCGGTGGCGTCCCCGTCCTCGAGTTCTCGGTCGTCGTCCTCGCGAGCGCGCTCCTGATCGCCTGTCCCTGTGCACTGGGGTTGGCCACACCGGCCGCGACGATGGTCGGCTCGACGCTGAGTGCGACCAACGGCGTCCTGTTCAAGGGTGGCGACGTCCTCGAGCAAGTTCGCGGGATTGACACGGTCGTCTTCGACAAGACGGGAACCCTGACCCACGGTCAGATGGTCCTCACCGACGTCGTCGTCTTCGATGACGAACTCGCACCCGACGGCGGGGAACCGCATCCGGATGGCGGCGTCCTCGCAGAACGATCCGAACCGCTCGAGGAGTTGGTTCTCGGAGCCGCGGCGACAGCCGAATCCGGATCTGAACATCCCATCGCCCGGGCGATCGTCGACGGCGCAGACGAACGAGGCATCGAGTGGGGAGACCTCGAGGATTTCGAAAACGTCCCCGGTCACGGAATTCGCGCCGAAACACCTCGAGGCACCGTCGTCGTCGGTCGACGAAAGCTCCTCGAGGACGAGGGGATCGATCCATCCCCCGCTGAGGAGACGCTGTTAGGTCTCGAGCGGGCTGGCAAAACGGCAATTCCCGTGGCCATCGACGGACGGGTGATGGGCGTCGTGGCGGTTGCCGACGAGATACGCCAGAGTGCAAAAGAGACCGTCGCCGCCCTCAGAAAGCGAGACATCACCGTCGTCATGCTCACCGGTGACAACGAACGAACGGCCCGAGCGGTGGCTGAAGAGGTCGGAATCGACCCTGAAAACGTACGTGCGGAGGTGTTGCCGTCGGATAAGGCAGACCACGTCGACGCCTTACAATCGGATGGCTCGAAAGTCATGATGGTCGGTGACGGTGTCAACGACGCGCCCGCACTTACGACCGCCCAGGTCGGCGTGGCTATCGGCTCGGGGACCGACGTCGCGATCGAGTCAGCCGACGTCACACTCATGCGAGACGATCCTGCTGACGTCCTCAAAGCCGTGCGGATCGCCGATGCGACGATCTCGAAGGTCCGACAGAACCTGTTCTGGGCGTTCGTCTACAACACGACCCTGATTCCCATCGCCTCTCTCGGGTTGCTCAACCCCGCTCTGGCGGCGTTCGCGATGGCTGGCTCGAGCGTGAGCGTCATGGCAAACAGCCTCTCGTTCGCCAAATACGACCCCCACGAGGACTACGTCCTGTGGGTGTTCAAGCCGTTCACCTGGCTTCGATCCTAACCTCCTACTCCCTCGAGGCCAGATATCGCAAGACGAGTTGCAGCACGTGGACGAAGACGCCAGCGACGGCGATGTAGACGCCGATCGTTTGCAGGGCAACTGAAGCGTTTTGTCGATCACGGACGCGCCAAATCTCCCACCCCAGGCGCAACAGAAAACCCAGAAAGAGCAGGACGAAGCCCACGAGGAGGGCAGGCTGGACGAGCGTTCCGACGGCGATGGCAATAACGCCACCGATGAACGAGACGTTGGCGTACCGGCCCCAGTGATCGAACGCGGCCGACCGGGCGTATACGTAGGTTGCAATGACGGCCGTCAAGAGTGCTACCACGATAGCGGTCACGCTGAGGATGAACAGGTGTTGCTCTCGAGGGGCAAAGCGGAGGACACCGCCGCCGAAAATGCCGAATGCTAGCTGGAGGATGACCATCCCGACGAAGGCAATGCCGAGATCCCCACCACGGACACCCCGTTCGGCGATGAGTTCCCCACCCATGATTGCCACACCGTAAACGATGACGCCGAGGATGGGCACCGCGAAGAGAAACTCGTTGACCTGTTGGAGTGGCGTGACGACGATCACGTACATCAGCGCCACGTTGATAGCCATCAGGATACTCGCGCCCCCGATGACGCGTGCTTCCCGGCCCGAGAGACCAAACCCGCGACCCGCATCGTACGGTGAATCGACGCTCATTGTCACCCCTTCTCGAGTTAGCTGGAAAAAGCTGGCGTCGGCCGTCCCTCGAGAAACGGGAGCGTCTATAACAAATTACCGACGACAGCCCCCGGCTACTCGACCGTGACGCTCTTCGCCAGATGCCGTGGCTTGTCGATCGAGCGCCCAAGTTCGTTCGCAATCCAGTACGAGACCAACTGGAGTTGCACGTTGGCGACGATCGCACTACCAACCTCCTCGAGCGCCGGCACCTCGAGGACGTAGTCGGCGTAGCGTTCGATATCCGACAGCCCGTCGGTGATGGCGACGACCGGCACGCCTCGAGCTTCGACCTCCTTGACGTTCCCGATGGTCTTTTCGGCCTGTTTTCCGTCGCCAGTAACCAGGGCAAAGACTGGCGTGTCGGGGCCGACAAGTGCCAGCGGGCCGTGTTTCAGCTCACCGGCGGCGAACCCCTCGGCGTGTTTGTACGAGATCTCTTTGAGTTTGAGCGCGCCCTCGAGGGCAACGGGATAGTGGAGTTGGCGTCCGATGAAAAAGTACGCCCGTGCGTCGCGGTAGACCTCAGCAATCGACCTGGCCGTGGTGTCGTCGAGTACCTGCTGGATCCCGTTGGCGACCTCACGGAGGGACTGAATGAGTTCCCGTGACCGATGATCGGCCAGGACGGCCGCAACCATCGTCAGGGCTGCTTGCTGGCTCGCGAACGTCTTGGTCGCGGCGACGCCGATTTCCGGACCGGCCCGGATGTACATGACGTGGTCACACACACGAGCAGCGGAGCTTCCGACGACGTTCGTGACCGCCAGTGTCGTCGCCCCCTCACGGTTTGCCTCCCGGAGGGCACGCATCGTGTCGGCGGTCTCACCACTTTGGGTGACCCCGATAACGAGTGAGTCCTGGGTTAAGGGGACTGAATCGCCGGTAAACTCACTGGCCAACATGGCTCGAGCGTCTACCCCCCAGCGGTTCAACAGCGTTACGCCGAATCGTGCGGCATGATATGAAGTCCCACAGGCGACAAACGTCACTGGCCCGTCGAAACTGATCTCCTCGAGTTCCTCGAGTTCGACCCGACCGGTGAGTTCGTTCAAGCGGCCGCGAAGACACTCTCGGATCGCGGCAGGCTGTTCGTTGATCTCCTTGAGCATATAGTGGTCGTAGCCGCTCTTGCCAGCATCTTCGGCGTCCCACTCGATCTCCGTCACGGTGTACTCGACGGACTCACCGTGTTCGTCGGTGATCTCTATCTGATCAGCACTGAGCCGAGCGAACTCGCCGTCCTCGAGGTAGATCACCCGGTCGGTGTACTCGATGAACGCAGGGACGTCACTGGCGAGATAGTGCCCATCATCACCGATGCCGAGGACCAGTGGTGACTCGTGGCGGGCCGCGTACACGGTGTCAGACCCCTTGAATACCGCCGCGATTGCGTAACTTCCCTCGAGTCGGTCGATGGCCGCCCGGAACGCCGTCTCGTGGTCGAGACCGTCGTCGAGCTCACGAGCGATCAAGTGTGGCACGACCTCGGTGTCTGTTTCGCTCTCGAAGGTGACGCCCCCCTCGGTCAACTCGGTTCGGAGTGACTGGTAGTTCTGGATAATTCCGTTGTGCACGACCGCAACACGACTGTCCGTATCCGTGTGCGGGTGTGCATTTCGGTCGGATGGCGGCCCATGCGTGCTCCAGCGGGTGTGTCCGATACCAAGTGCTTCCGTGCCGAGTGGCTGCTCCTCGAGTGCCTCCTCGAGTGAGGAGACCTCACCCTGGCGTTTGAGTACCTGTATTTCGTCGTCAGCGACCGCAATGCCGGCCGAATCGTAGCCACGATACTCGAGCCCGGAAAGCCCGGTGAGTAAGACGTCGAGGGCTCTCGTGCCGTCAGCGCCGACAAAACCGATAATCCCACACATCAGCCACGCACCTCCGTCTCGTCTTCGATGTGACCACGGATAACCGACCCAGCGTGGATGGTCGCGCCGGCACCAACGATGGCACCGGGTGCGAAGGTCGTTCCCCCTTCGTCAGTGGCGTAATCGGCCAGCAACGCGCCGAAGTCGACGTCCCGGTGGATCGCATCGCCGATTTCGACGTCACCGGGTCCGCCGACGACGGCCGACCCCGGACCGATCCGCGCACCGCGTCCAGTCACACAGTCTCGAACCGTGGCTCCGTCTCCGATTCTGGTGTCGCCGTCGATGACTGAGTGGCTCACCGACGCGTTCGCTCCGACAGTGACGTTCTCGCCGAGACAGACGTGCGGGCCAACGACGGCTCCGGCCCCGACGACGCAGTCGGGTGGGATCACCACGGGTTCGACGACCGTTGCCGACTCGTGGACGTACGAGTCCGGATCGACTCGGCTATCGACGTCACCATCAGTGAGCAGATCGTCAGCGATCTGGAGCAGGTCCCAGGGATAGGTCGCATCGACCCAGACCCCATCGGAGATTGCGCCATAGACGTCA